>NZ_JAFMZG010000010.1:0-69066 GCF_049132125.1 Pseudomonas sp. NFX5 | reverse complement strand
GGGGGACTCTTGGTTCCAGGGCATGATCAGTTACCTCCTGATCATGCGTATTAGCCTGTAAACCATGTCCCCGGTTAGAAATGTAAACGATGTCCCCGGTTTGTACCGGGGCAAGCCCCCTCCCACAAGGGTTCAGTGGTGCCCTGGGCATCGCCGGTCGGCGGAAAAACCAATGACCTGGTGCTTATCGACTAGTCTCTGATGCGCAATGCGCGCCATGGGCGTATGATTCGCGACCCTTTGCCGACCTATTCGGCCAAAGCCCCGCTTTCAACACTCTTCAGGCCACGCCTGAATCGACCCACCGGGAGGTGCTTAAGATGAACGACAAAGACCAGAACGACAGCCAGGAAATCGGCCCTGCAGGCGAAAAGCTGCAAAAGGTGCTGGCGCGTATCGGCGTGGGCTCGCGCCGCGACGTCGAAGCCTGGATCACCCAGAAGCGCATCAAGGTCAACGGCGTCGAGGCCACCCTTGGCCAGCGCGTCGACCTGCACGATGCAATCACCATTGATGGCAAGGTCATCAAGCGTGAAGAGGCCGCCGAATCGGTGCGCCGCGTGATCATGTACAACAAGCCCGATGGCGAGATCTGCACCCGTGACGACCCGGAAGGCCGTCCGACCGTGTTCGACAAGATGCCCAAGCCCAAGGAAGGCCGTTGGATCAACATCGGTCGTCTCGACATCAACACCACCGGCTTGCTGATGTTCACCACCGACGGTGAACTGGCCAACCGCCTGATGCACCCGTCCTACGAGATGGACCGCGAATACGCCGTGCGTGTGCGTGGTGAAGTCGATGACGAGATGATCGAACGCCTCAAGGCCGGCGTGGTGCTGGAAGACGGCCCGGCCAAGTTCACCGACATCAAGCAGGCGCCGGGCGGTGAAGGTTTCAACCACTGGTACCACTGCGTGGTGATGGAAGGCCGTAACCGTGAAGTGCGTCGCCTGTGGGAATCCCAGGGCCTGGTGGTCAGCCGCCTGAAGCGCGTGCGTTTTGGCCCGGTGTTTCTCAACTCCGACCTGCCGATGGGCCGCTGGCGCGAAATGAGCCAGTACGAAGTCGACATCCTCAGCGCCGAAGTCGGCCTGACGCCGGTCGCCATGCCGCAGATGAACGCCAAGAGCAAAGACAAGCTCGATCGTATGCAGCGTAAATCGTCGCGCCCCGTGGCCCGCACCGAACGTGTTGCCCGCACCCTGCGCCCGGCGCTGGATGCACCGGCGACCGGCGGGCGTATCTCGCGTCAACCGCATATCGAAGGCGAGCGTCGCCCCACTGCGCCATCGCGCCAGGAAGGCGAACGTGCGCCACGCACCCCACGCCCAGCCGGTCGTGGTGACGCGCCAAGCGGTGGTCGCAGCAACCGTGGTGACGCCGGTCGCGGTGCTCCGGCATCCGATCACCCAGCCGACAGCGCCAACACCAAGCGCCCGGCCAAGCCAGCGCCGAAAAAGCGCCCAGGCCTGAAGCTGGTGGCGGACGAGCCATCGGGCAAGCGCCGTGGCGCACCGGCCGGTTCGGGTCAGCGTCCAGGCTTCGGTCGCAAGAAGCCGCAGTGATGTAACCGCTGCACACAAACGCCAACCCTAGGGTTGGCGTTTTTTTTTGCCTTGGAATACAGGTAAAACATGTGGGATGGGGCTTGCTCCCACAGTTGGTTCTCCATCATTTTCAAGTTCGGTGTTCAGAACGCGAAGGTGCCGTCAAACACCGGTTTGTCATCCAGCGCCAACACCCCACTGGCAAAGATCAGGTCCAGGTGATGGCTGCCTTTCTGCCCGCCACCCAAGCCCAGGTGCAAGCCGCAATGGCGCTCCTCGAACCCGGCATTGCGCGCGTACAGGTCCTTCACCCCTTCATTGGTGCCAATCCCCAGTTCCTCCACCCGGCGATTGGACGGGTTGGCATTCAGGTATTTATTGAAGTCGTCGGCCAGCCCCGGCACGTCACTGGCCACGCTGCAGATGGTCGAGTTTTCGATCCACAGTTCCAGTGGTGACTGCAGCACGCCGTACTTGCGTGCGAAGGGGATGGTGCTGAGAAAGGTGCCGACAAACCGCACCTGGCCATTGATGGCTTCGCTGTGGGTGGCGATTTCGCCGGGGGCCAGGTCGTGGTTGCCGATGCCGTTGATATTGGTCCACTTCTTGATGCTGCTCATGGGCGCCTGCAGGCGTGAGCCGTGTTTGTCGGTAAAACTCAGCACAGCGGCTTGGGACATGCGCCGGATCAGCGTGGCGTTGAGGTCGGCGATGCGCTGCGGCTCGACGCTGAAGGTGTCGTAGAAATAGTCGCCGTAATCCTTGAACAGCAGGGATTTCTTCCAGTGTTCGGCCATCACGCCTTGCAGGGCACGGATAAAGTCCGGGCCTTCGGCGCGCGGGTTGGGCAGGGTGGAGGAATCGTAGAGGAACAGGTACAGGTCGCAGGCTTCGATGGCCTGCGCCAGGCTGTCGCTGTCGGCCAGGTCCAGGCGCTGCACCTGGAAGTTGAAACGGGCAGCGCTGCTCTGGGCGATCGCCTGGGCGATGGCGTCGTAGCGCTCGGTGTGGCCCAGCAGCACGGTGGGGCAGTTCAGGCCGCCGAGGGCCGGATGGTGTGCAAGGTAGTAGAGAAAGTGTTCAACGGCGCGGGCCTTGTCCATGACGTATGTCCTTGTGTGCCTTGGGTAAGGAGGCAGGTGCCGTGCACAGCACCTGCCGAATACGTGCCGGGTGTCAGAAAGGCCACATCGCCGTGCCAAATGGCACCACGGCATCGGCTTGCATCATTTCAACGGCGGCCTCGTGGGTCGGCGCTTCAAACCAATCGTCGAGTTGCAGTTCGGTTTCCAGGTCGTTTTCCAGTGCTTGCATGGTGTATCTCCTAGAGGACGTTGTTTGAGAACGGCTTGCCAGCGGGCTTCGCTGGGCAAGTGAAAGAACCTAGGTGAGAGTGTTTGGTAATGCAAAAAATTTATTGACACGGTCTCATTTGGATTTTTTCTTCTGTTTTTTCGCCGGCTTTTTTTCTTCAGCAAATACAGTGAGCTGGCGTCGCTAATGGTGATGAATTTTCTTACCGCCATTTTTTCAAAAACTTACAGCTGTAACGCCGATTTTCCAGGCTGTAACGATTAATTTACGTGTAGCTCGCGGCATGATTGGCCTATTTACCGCTGTAAGGAATACCTGACAGATCGTCGCACGTGCGCTGCGGGTACGGCTTGAAGCTGTCGAGCGGTGTACAATGCGCCGCGTTTTACTGTGACCCCCTTGCGTAACCACGCAAAAGGCCAAGACCTCAGGGTTTACCCACCCTGATCACTCCGCCTGGCCACGAGCCCGGCGGGTTCGATTTCGTCACAGATAAAAACAAACAGGTGACGCATGACCATTAGAAAGACGCTGTACTCCTGGTGCCTGCGCTGGGGTTTGAGCGGCGCTGCTTGAGTCGGTAATTCAAGGCAGCAACCTGCATTCAACATCATCAAACCTTGCGTGAGACCCTTTTCATGAGTGAACCCCATTCCTCTTCAGGCGAGCTGAAACGCGGCCTGAAAAATCGGCATATCCAGTTGATCGCCCTTGGTGGCGCCATCGGCACCGGCCTGTTCCTGGGCTCGGCCGGCGTGCTCAAATCCGCCGGCCCGTCGATGATCCTGGGTTATGCCATCTGCGGCTTCATTGCCTTCATGATCATGCGCCAGCTCGGCGAAATGATCGTCGAAGAGCCGGTCGCCGGTTCCTTCAGCCACTTTGCCCACAAGTACTGGGGCGGTTTCGCCGGCTTCCTGTCGGGCTGGAACTGCTGGATCCTGTACATCCTGGTGGGCATGTCCGAGCTGACAGCCGTCGGCAAATACGTGCACTACTGGTGGCCGGAGATCCCGACCTGGGTGTCGGCGGCGGCGTTCTTCGTGCTGATCAACCTGATCAACCTGGCCAACGTCAAAGTCTTTGGTGAAGCGGAGTTCTGGTTCGCCATCATCAAGGTGGTGGCCATCGTCGGCATGATCGCCCTGGGCAGCTACCTGCTGGTCAGCGGCAGCGGCGGCCCGCAAGCCTCGGTGAGCAACCTGTGGGAACACGGCGGCTTCTTCCCCCATGGCGTCAGCGGCTTGGTGATGGCCATGGCGATCATCATGTTCTCCTTCGGCGGCCTGGAAATGCTCGGCTTTACCGCCGCCGAAGCCGACCAGCCACGCACCGTGATCCCCAAGGCGATCAACCAGGTGATCTACCGCATCCTGATCTTCTACATCGGCGCCCTGGTGGTATTGCTGTCGCTGACACCATGGGACAGCCTGCTGGCCACCCTCAACGCCTCCGGCGATGCCTACAGTGGCAGCCCGTTCGTGCAGGTGTTCTCCATGCTGGGCAGCAACACCGCCGCGCATATCCTCAACTTCGTGGTGTTGACGGCGGCGTTGTCGGTGTACAACAGCGGCACCTACTGCAACAGCCGCATGCTGCTGGGCATGGCTGAGCAGGGTGATGCGCCCAAGGCGCTGGCCAAGATCGACAAGCGCGGCGTGCCGGTGCGTTCGATCCTCGCGTCGGCGGCGGTCACGCTGGTGGCGGTGTTGATGAACTACTTCATCCCGCAACATGCGCTGGAATTGCTGATGTCCCTGGTGGTGGCCACGCTGGTGATCAACTGGGCGATGATCAGCTTCTCCCACTTCAAGTTCCGCCAGCACATGAACCGCACCGGCCAGGTGCCGCTGTTCAAGGCGCTGTGGTACCCGTATGGCAACTATGTGTGCCTGGCGTTCGTGGTGTTTATCCTGGTGATCATGCTGATGATTCCGGGAATCCAGGTGTCGGTGTACGCGATCCCGCTGTGGGTGGCGTTTATGGCTGTGTGTTATTGGATCAAGAACAAGCGCAGTGCTGAAGCGGCGTTGAGCACCGCGAGTGCAGCGTTGAAGTAAACAGGCGCCTACCTGGAAAACCCCGCATCCTGCATAGGGCGCGGGGTTTTTTGCGGTTTGAAGCCGTCAACTTTTTGAAATCACACCGCTCATGTATTCATTCAAGTCGCGAAAGTCCTTAACGTTCCAGGCATGCGGCGCGACCTTCACCCCATTCTCGCGCAGCGTTTTTGGGATCAGGTCTCCATTCGGGCGAAGTATGACCGACGACACAATAACGCCCGGGTAAGCCGCCAGCCGTTTTTTGAAGGCTGGGGTTGTCAGGTCAGGTGTAGGCGGGTTGCTTTTATTGGCCAACGGCCCCGTTGCCTTGAGGTCCGGCCCGTGGCACATGGCGCAGCGCTGTGAATAGAGGTTTTTGCCATTGGCGTTATCTGCAAAGGACAGTGACGTTTGAATGAGTGATAAGGTGCCGAGCAAAGTGATCAATAGTCTTTTCATTGTCATGCGTCCTTGTTGTTGAGGCTGTTGTCCTGATTGGGTGTGTCTGTTGCCTAGGGTTTATTGAGTGATGCTGGTTATTTCCAACAACGTGCACCTGCCCGATGCCGAAATCGAGCTGACCGCCATCCGCGCCCAGGGCGCCGGCGGGCAGAACGTCAACAAGGTGTCGAGCGCGGTGCACCTGCGGTTTGATATTCCGGCGTCGTCGCTGCCGGCGTTCTACAAGGAGCGACTGCTGGCACTGCGTGACAGCCGTATCACCAGCGAAGGCGTGCTGGTGCTCAAGGCCCAGCAGTACCGGACCCAGGAACAGAACCGCGCCGACGCGCTGGAGCGCCTGGTGGAGCTGATCCTCAGTGCCACCAAGGTCGAGAAGAAGCGCCGCCCGACCAAGCCCACCCTGGGCTCGAAAAAGCGGCGCCTGGAATCCAAGACCAAGCGCGGCAGCATCAAGGCCGGGCGCGGCAAGGTCGACTTCTAGGCATCGCGCGCTTCGCGGGCCTTGGGTGCTTGCCGGTACAGGTAGACACTCAGCAGCAGCCCACCGAGGGCGGCGAGGGCGGCGAACAGGAAGATCGACGCAAAACCGAAACCTGCCGCCACGGCCCCGGCCAGCGGCCCGGTAATGCCCAGCGACAGGTCGATAAACAGCGAATAGGCGCCCACCGCCGAACCACGGCTGGATGCGGGCACCAGGTTGACCGCCTCCACCCCCAGCGCCGGAAACACCAGGGAGAAGCCGAAACCGCTCAACGCCGCGCCGGCCAGGGCCAGGTTGGCATCCGGCGCCAGCCACAACAGCAGCAGGCCGAGGATCTCCACCGACAGGCAGGCGATCGCTACGCGAAAGCCGCCGATACGGTTGATCAAGTTGCCGAACAGCAGGCGCGCACCGATAAAGCTGGCGCCGAACAGGCTCAATGCCCACACCGCGTTATCCCAGTGCTGGGTGGTGTAATACAGGGTGATAAAGGTGGCGATGGTGCCAAAGCCGATGGAGCCCAGGGCCAGCGCGCAGCCGTGGGGCAGGACTCGGCCCAGTACGTTCATGAACGGCAGGCGCACGCCGGCGACGATGGGGGCGGCCACTTTGTTCCAGGCCAGCAGCACGCCGACGACCGCCAGCAGGATAATGCTGACACCCATGCTCCACAGTCCGAAATTCCGCACCAGCAGCACACCCAACGGCGCACCGACCGCCAGCGCGCCGTAACTGGCGATGCCGTTCCACGAAATGACCTTGGCGGTATTGGCCGCGCCCACCCGGCCGATGCCCCAGCCGATGGCACCTGAGCCCACCAGGCTTTCTGCGCTGCCCAGTATCAATCGACCAATGAGCAGGCTGGCCAGGCTGACGGCCGGCACGCTTGAAAACCACGCCGCAAGCAACATGAACACGCCACTCGCGCCGCACCCCACCAGGCCGATCAGCACCGCCCGCTTGCTGCCCAGGTTATCGATGATTTTGCCTGCATACGGGCGGCTCAGCAGCGTGGCCAGGTACTGCACGCTGATCACCAGGCCGGCGATCACCGCCCCGTAGCCCAGTTCACTGTGGACATAGCCCGGCAACACGGCCAGGGGAATGCCGATATTCAGGTAGCCGATAAAGGTGAACAACACGATGGAAACAACTTGCAGCGTTACCGCCAGGGGGCGCTGGGTATCTGGCATGGGAGAGGTCCACTGTCGCAGCAGGTAAAGATAGGCTGCTAATGATACCGGGGCTTGGGCGTGCGCAGGGCGGTAAAACGCAAAAACGTCAGATCAAAAAGACGTCAGGCTTGAAGGGGGGCGAGTAACTGGGTGGTGACCAGGGCGGCCAGGGCGTTTTCCTGGGTGCCGAAGCGCTTGAGCAGCAAGGCTTGTTTGTCCGCGCTGAGGCGGTTCCACACGTCGACCATCTGCAGGGCGGTGTCGAGTACGGCGGTGTCCGGGAGGGTGTCTGTCATGGCGGGTACCTCGGGGGTGATTCAGGCAGTGTGGAAAGCGTTCAAAGGTACGCTTTCCACACGGTCTGGTACGGCGTCAGTCCTGGCTCTTGCTGTCGACTGGTTTTGCTTCTTTGGCCTCAGGCTGCTTCGCGCTGGCCTGCTGCGGTGTTGGCTGCTCAGTTTCGTGCAGGCTTGGGAAGGGGAGATTAGGTATCTCGTGCATCGTCGTCGCTCCTCGCAAAGTCTGTTTTTTCAATCGCAGGTGATTCCGCGCTCTCAAAAAGCCTTGGCAGGATACAGCACTGTAAATGACAAAAAGACTTTTATATCGCCGGGTGTACGAACCTTTTATCGTTTTTACGCAAGTGACAAGAGGTCACATCGCTCAGAACGGCACCTTGCCGAGGATCATGTCGCGGTACATCACAAAATCCCCCAGCAAGCTGTAGAACGGGTGCTGGAAGGTCGCCGGACGGTTCTTTTCGAAGAAGAAGTGCCCGATCCAGGCAAAACTGTAGCCGGCAATCGGCACGGCCAATAACAGCCCCAGTGAACCTCGGCCGATGGCATAGGCCAGGATGCCGATCACCAGGGTAGTGCCGATAAAGTGCAGGCGCCGGCAGGTGCTGTTGCCGTGCTCGGTCAGGTAATAGGGGTAAAACTCGGCAAAGCTATTGAATCGCTTGAGGTTTTCCACTGCAGCCGGCCCTTTGATTGTTGTGCCGCCGAACAGATGTTCGGCGGGGAGCTTATTTGAGTCTAGAGTGATCAGTGGTAACAGCCAGTGACAATAGATGCCACTTTAGTATCCTTGGCTTTCCTGGCTGCCATTTTGAGCCTGCTTTATTAAGAAGACGCCATGAGCGAACGAACAACTTCTGCAAGCTGGGCGATGGGGATAGTCAAGGCACTGGAAATGGACGGCCTGGATTGCCGCGCCTTGTTCAAGCAACTGGGCCTGGACTACGCCGCCCTGAGTGACCCCGATGCACGGTTCCCGCAAGACTCCATGACTCGCCTGTGGCAGCGCGCGGTCGAGCTGTCGGGTAACCCGGCGATTGGCCTGAACATGGGCAAGGTGGTGCGCCCGGCGTCGTTTCATGTGGCCGGTTACGCCTTGATGTCCAGCAACACCCTGGCCGAGGGCTTTATGCGCCTGGTGCGTTACCAGCGGATCATCGCCGAAAGTGCCGATTTGAGTTTCCGACTATTACCTGAAGGCTATGCGCTGATTCTGACGGTGCATGGCGATCATCTTCCGCCGACCCGACAAAGCGCCGAAGCCTCCCTGGCCTGTGCGTTGGCGCTGTGCGGCTGGCTCACCGGGCGGACCCTGCAACCCCGCAAAGTGCTGTTGCAGGGCGATCAGCCGGGGGACCTGGCCCCCTATAAACAAGCGTTCCATGCCCCGCTGGAGTTCAATGCGCAGTATGACGCGCTGATCTTTGAGCGCGCCGACATGGACGCGCCGCTGCCCACGGCCAACGAGGCCATGGCGCTGTTGCACGATCGATTTGCCGGTGAATACCTGGCGCGGTTCTCCGAAAGCCGCGTGACCCACAAGGCGCGGCAGGTGCTGTGCCGACTGCTGCCCCAGGGCGAGCCCAAGCGCGAAGTGGTGGCCCAGACCCTGCACCTGTCCCAGCGCACCTTGCAGCGGCGCCTGCAGGAAGAAGGCACGAGTTTCCAGACCCTGCTCGACGACACCCGCCGCGAACTGGCCGAGCAGTACCTGGCGCAGCCGAGCATGACCCTGTTAGAGATCGCCTACCTGCTGGGCTTTGCCGACCCGAGCAACTTCTTTCGCGCGTTTCGCCGCTGGTTCGATGCCACGCCCGGCGAATACCGGGCGCGACTGCAGGACGCGTCGACGGTCAGTGACGCCAGAACGCCGGAATGCACAGAACAAAGACTGTGATGATTTCCAGCCGGCCCAGCAGCATGCCCAGGGACAGGATCCACTTGGCCGCATCCGGCAGGCTGGCGAAGTTGCCGGCCGGGCCAATGGTTTCCCCCAGGCCCGGGCCGACACCGGACACGGTGCTGGCGGCGCCGGTGAGTGCGGTCATCCAGTCCAGGCCCAGCAGCGACAAGGCCAGGGCGATGGCGCAGATGGTGATGGCGAAGAAAAACGAAAAGGTCAGGATCGAACGCACGATCTCTTCGTCGAGGCGGTGGCCGTTGTACTTCTGCTTGATTACCGCGCGCGGGTGAATCAGCTGGTTCAAGTTGGCCTTGAGCAGGATATAGGCGACCTGGAAGCGGAAAATCTTGATCCCGCCCGCCGTGGAGCCGGAACAGCCACCGATGAAGCCCAGGTAGAAAAACAGCATCAGTGAGAAATTGCCCCACAGGCTGTAGTCCCCCAGTGCAAAACCGGTGGTGGTCACTACCGACGTGACGTTCAACGCCACATGGCGCAGGGCATCCAGCCAATGCAGGTTGGTGGTCCACCAGTACCAGGTGCCGAGCACCAGCCAGGTCACCAGCAACAAACCGAGCAAGCCCTGTACTTGCTGATCCTTGATCAATGCCTTGCGATTACCCCGCAAGGTGGCCACGTACAGGGTAAACGGCAAGCTGCCGAGGATCATCACCACCACCGCCACCCAGTGCACCGCCGGTTGTTTCCAGTGCGCCAGGGACTCGTCCGAGGTGGAGAACCCACCGGTGGAAATCGCCGACATCGCATGGTTGATCGCATCGAACAGGCCCATGCCGGCCCACCAGAACGCCAGGCTACCGAGGATGGTGATGCCGACGTAGGCCGCCACGATCAGCCGCGCCACCATGTGCGAGCGGGGCATGACCTTCTCCGAGCGGTCCGAGGATTCGGTCTGGAACAGGCGCATGCCACCGATGCGCAGCAGCGGCAGGATCGCCACCGCCATGCCGATAAAGCCGATGCCGCCGAGCCAGTGCAGCAGCGAGCGCCACATCAGAATGCCAGGGGACAGGGTGTCCAGGCCGCTCAGCACCGTGGAACCGGTGGCGGTGATGCCGGACATGCTTTCGAAAAACGAGTCGGTGTAGCTGATGTGCTGGGTCAGCAGGAACGGCAGCGCGGCGAATACGCATACCACCACCCAACTGCTGACCGTGAGCAGGTACATGTCTCGCGGACGCAGGTGCACGTGTTCGGGACGCCCGGGAATCACCAGGGCGAGCCCGGCGACAAAGGTGATCAGGCTGGCCCAGAGGAACGAGGGCAGGTCGCTGGTCCGTTCGAAAATCACCAGGGTGGCCATGGGCACGACCATGGCGATCGCAAGGGTGATCAGGAAGATGCCGATGATGAAACCGATGATGCGTAGGGTCGGCAACGCCATGAAGTGAGCTCGAAATAGGGCAGAGGCGCCATTCTACCTGGGGTGCCGGGCATGTAAACCGGGCCTTGAAGGCGACGCAAATCAAATGTGGGAGGGGGTGGCGGTCCTACTGTGAAAGGCAGGTAAAAAAAGGCGACCCGAAGGCCGCCTCATTTAACACCGCACTGATCAGAACTCGTGATCAGCGTTATCCGGGTTCAGGTCGCTGATGCCCAGCTTGCCGGCAGCGGCTTCGATCGAACCGGTCTGCTTGACCAGGGCGGCGATGGCGTCACGCACGATCTGGTTGCCCGCGTCGTTACCGGCGGCGATCAACTGGTCGTAGTGTTCACCCTTGTTGGCATGATCAACCATGACCTGGATTTTCGCTTCGGTCGCCGCCAGGTCCGCTTTCAGCGCGGTATCGGCCGCCGGGTCGGCCTTGGCCACCAGGGACGACAGGCTGGCGCCGGTCAGTTTGGTGCCGTCGACGCGGGTGTACTCGCCCAGGTAGACGTTGCGGATGCCCTTGGCGTCGTAGAAGTGCGAGTAATGGGTGTTGTCGCTGAAGCAGTCCTGTTCGTCTTCCGGCGAGTTGGCTTCCAGGGAAACCTTCATGCGTTCACCGGCCAGTTCGCCCAGGGACAGGCTGCCCATGCCGAACAACATTTTGCGCAGGCCGTCGGTGGCAGGTTCTGCCTCCAGGGTGGCGCGGTAGTTGTCTTCGACGTTGGGTTTCCAGTTGCCGACCATTTCCTGCAGGTCGCTGACCAGCAGTTGGGTCACGGCGGTCAGGTAGGCGCGGCGGCGCTCGTTGTGGCCGCCGGTTGCGCCGTCGCCGGTCAGGTAGTCCGACGCAGGGCGGTTGCCGGCGCCTGGGCCGGTGCCGTTCAGGTCCTGGCCCCAGAGCAGGAATTCGATGGCGTGGTAGCCGGTGGCGACGTTGGCTTCGGAACCGCCCAGCTCATTGAGGCTGGCGAGTTTTTCCGGGGTGATGTCCTTCACGTCGACCTTGTCTTCGCCGACCTGGACTTCGGTGTTGGCGATGATGTTGGCGGTAGCGCCCGGGTTGCCCAGAGCGTGTTCGTAGGATTTGTCGACGTAGTCGATCAGACCTTCGTCCAGAGGCCAGGCGTTAACCTGACCTTCCCAGTCATCGATGATGGTGTTGCCGAAGCGGAACACTTCGCTCTGCAGGTACGGAACGCGCGCGGCAACCCAGGCGGCGCGGGCGGCTTTCAGGGTTTCGTCGTTCGGTTTGGCGAGGAAGGCGTCGATTGCGGTTTGCAGGGTTTTTGCCGTGGACTCGGCATCGCTGTACACCGCGAAGACCATGTCGGCGTAATGCGCAACCACGGCCTTGGCGGCCGCTTCATCGACCTGGCCGGCAGGGGTGGCAGCCGCTGGAGCGGTGGTGCTGGCAGCCGGGGTCGGCGCCTGGTTGGCTGCGGGCTTGTCTTTACCTTCGCCGCAACCGGCGAGAGAAATGGCAATGGCCAGCAGACTGGCGGTGGCCAGGGGCATACGAATCATGGCGAACATCCTGCTTCGGTTGTTGATGGGCGCGCGGGGGTCGCGCAAAACTGCGACATAATGCGAAAGATTTGCATTTTGTGTAAAGGGTTATACGCGGGAAATCTTCAGTATCGTTTTGTCCGCTCAGAGAATAGCCGCGCCATTGCGCTCCGCCTGCTTCAAAAAAGCCGCCAACTCCCGGGCCGGCAGGGGTTTACTGTAGTAGTAACCCTGACCTTCATGGCAACCCTCGGAGATGATGTAGGCCTCCTGCTCCGCGGTTTCCACGCCTTCCGCGATGACCTGCATGCCCAGGCTTTTGCCCAGTTGGATAATGGCGCGAACGATGGTGGCGTCGTCATCGTCGTCCAGTAGGTCCTGGACGAAGCTTTTGTCGATCTTGATCTTGTCCAGGGGCAGGCTCTTCAAATAGCTCAAGGAGGAATAGCCGGTGCCGAAATCATCAATCGCGATCAATGCCCCGGAGCGGCGCAGGCTCAACAGGTGTTGGGCGGCGGTGCTGATGTCTTCCATCAGGCCGGTCTCGGTGACTTCCAGTTCCAGGCTGCGCGGCGGCAGGCGGTAGATCTGCATCAGGTTGTTGACCACCCGTGGCAACTCGGTGTGGTGCAACTGCACGGTGGACAGGTTGACCGCCATGCGCAGTTCGGTGAAGCCCAGGTCATGCCATTCGCGCAATTGTCGACAGGCCTGGTCCAGTACCCATTCGCCAATCGGAATAATGGTGCCGTTCTGTTCTGCCAGCGGGATGAACAGGTCCGGCGGCACCAGGCCGTGTTCCGGGTGCTGCCAGCGGATCAGGGCTTCCACGCCTACCACACGCTGGTCGCGGTAGCTGATCTGCGGCTGGTAGACCAGGTGGAACTGGTCGCGGCTGAGGGCATCGCGCAGGTCTTTTTCCAGCTCGCGGCGGCGGCGCATTTCGCTGTCGACGCTGGCGATATAGAACTGATAGCGGTTGCGAGAGCGACTCTTGGCCAGGGTCATGGTCTGTTCGGCTTTTTGCAGCAGCTTCTCGGTGCTGTCGCCATCTTCGGGAAACAAGGTGATGCCGATGGTGGCGCGCAGGCGAATTTCCTCGTGGTCGAGGGCGAACTCCGCCTCCAGGTCGTCGAGGATGCTTTGCGCCAGTTCGGCCGCTTCGTAGGGCTGGTCGATATCGGCCTGTACCAGCGCGAACTGGTCGCCCCCCAGGCGGGCGAGGGCGCCGAGGCGACCGCTGTGGGCGCGCAGACGGTCGGCCAGGGCCAGCAGCAATTTGTCGCCGGCCTGGTAGGTGAACTGCTCGTTGACGCTTTTGAAGTCATCCAGTCCCACGCACAGCACCGCTACGCGGCGCTGGCGGCGGCCGGCGTCGATGAGGATCTTGTCCAGTTGCTCCTGCAGTTTCTGGCGGTTGGGCAGGCCGGTGAGAAAATCGTACTGGGCCATGCGCAGCAGGCTGGATTCCGCCTCATGGCGCAGGTGGGTGTTGCGCTCGATGGATTCGAGCAACTGGTTGGCGGTGTTGATCCACAACCCCAACTCGTTGCGCTCGTGGCCCTTGAGTTGCGGGATCTTGTGCTCGCTGGGACGGTCCGGGTTGATCGATGTCAGGTGTTCGATAATCCGCGACAGCGGCTTGGTCAGCAGCCAGTGGTAAACCAGGTACAACACCAGGCCCATGGCCAAGGCGCGTAACACGCCGGAAATGAAGATGATCACCGAACTGACAATAAAACCCTGGCCGTACGTGGCGGTGTCGAGGGTAATGCTCAGGTCGCCGTAATATTCGCTGTAGGGGCCTTTGCCGACCAAGGCCGTGGTGAAGGTGCGTTCCCGGCCAAGAATCAGGTCGGTGAGCCAGCGGCTGGGGGAGTGCTGCAAGGCGCGGCTTTTTTCTGCCAGCATGGTTTCGTTGGGATGGCCGATGGAGGCCATGCGCACCGCCTCGTCCTGGAACAGCCCCTCTATCACCTGCATGCCCATCTCGCGGTCCAGGCTATAGACGGCCTGGGTCGAGGGGTCGCGAAACATGTCAAGGATGCGCTGGGCATCACCGGCCACGGCCTGGCGCGTCTTGTAGGCATCGAACACGATCTGCGCCACGCTCAGCGTCACGCCCACGATCAACGCCGACAGCAGCACGACCCGTAGCAACTTCACCGACAAGCTGTTTTTGAGTTCCAGCTTCAAAGGGGCATTCCTTGTCTCATGCGGGTGGCCTTCAATATGCCATGAGTATTGGCAATCTGAGGTTGGCAGTCAAAGGAACATTGCGGCTGGGGATGGTTTGGGAAAAATGTCGAGGAGCGTTGTGGCTCAGCGTCGCGTGGGGTGAGAAATAAAACTGGGGCGCGAGGGGGCTGTAGGCGGATTGAGATCCGCCATTCCCTCTTTATCCTCCTATCTTCGGCAGTACCTCTGCGGCGGAAGATGCAAAGTTGATTGTTCCTTTGAGCGCTTGCCCTGCGCCTGGTGCGGCGCTGTCCAGTACAGGAGCGGCTACATCAGCGACTACGGGGAGCGCGGTTTGAGCCGCTTGGGTGGCGACCCCGACGGCTAATCCGACTGCTGCGGTTTCTGCTATTGGCATGAGAACTCTCCGATATTGGATAAGAGGGGGATTCCTCTCGCCGTATAGGTGGCAAGTTCCCATTGCTGAGTTCCATCATTCCTGCCTCGCATAAAAAAGCCCGGCATTCGCCGGGCTCTTTCTACTGCAAGGGTTGCTTAGGCAGTGAAGGTCTTGCCTTCGAACTGCTCAGCGACGAACTTCCAGTTGACCAGGTTCCAGAACGCTTCCACATACTTTGGACGCACGTTGCGGTAGTCGATGTAGTAGGCGTGTTCCCACACGTCGCAGGTCAGCAGCGGGGTGTCGCCGCTGGTCAGCGGGTTGCCGGCGCCGATGGTGCTGGCCAGGGCCAGGGAACCGTCAGCCTTTTTCACCAGCCAGCCCCAACCGGAACCGAAGGTGCCGACGGACGTCTTGGTGAATTCTTCCTTGAACTTGTCGAACGAACCGAACGCGGCGTTGATGGCTTCAGCCAGCGCGCCGGTAGGTTGGCCGCCGGCGTTTGGTGCCAGGCAGTTCCAGTAGAAGGTGTGGTTCCAGACCTGAGCGGCGTTGTTGAAGATGCCGCCCGAAGAAGACTTGACGATTTCTTCCAGGGTCTTGCCTTCGAACTCGGTGCCTGGCACCAGGTTGTTCAGGTTCACGACATAGGTGTTGTGGTGCTTGTCGTGGTGGTACTCCAAGGTTTCCTTGGAGATGTGCGGCTGCAGGGCATCGTGTGCGTAGGGCAGCGGCGGCAATTCGAAAGCCATGATGATTCTCCTAATCAGGTCAGTTGCGGTGAGCGCAAGGCCGATCACGGGCGGCCAAACAAGCGCCGGGGAGTTTGTACTCTTTGCGGCGCAGGGTCCGGATCATAGCACCGGGGGTGCGGCAAAACCACGCAACAACTGTGTGGGATAGAGGTTCCAGAGCGTTTTGGAATATTCATCAGGCGCTGATCAATTGATAGGCCACGCTGAACATCATCACTGCTACCAACAGGTCCAACAGGCGCCATGTCGCCGGGCGTGCCAGCCACGGCGCCAACCAGGCCGCGCCGAGCGCCAGGGTGGCGAACCACAGCAACGATGCACTCGCGGCCCCGGCCACGTAGGCGCCGGGTTCGGTTTGTTGCGCGCCCAGCGAGCCGATCAGCAGCACCGTGTCCAGATACACATGCGGATTGAGCAACGTGACCGCCAGGGCACTGAGCAATACGGCGCGCAATGAGCGGACCTTGAGGTCGCCCCCTTGCTCCAGGCCCTGTGTCGAAAACGCCCGGCGCAGCGCCAGGGTGCCGTACCACAGCAGGAACGCGGCGCCGCCCCAGCGGGCAATTGCCAGCAGCAGCGGGTTTTGTGCCAGTACCGTCGCCAGGCCGAATACCCCGGCTGCCACGAGCAAGGCGTCGCACACCACGCACAACGCTGCCACTGGCAGGTGATGTTCACGGCGCAGGCTTTGCGCCAATACAAATGCGTTTTGCGTGCCGATGGCCATGATCAGCCCCAGGGCCACCAATAATCCGTTCAGATAGCTTTGCCACATAACCATTACTCCGAAGTCGCTGCCAGTTGCCGCAATACGTCCATGGCTCGCTCGGCATCCGCGCGGCCGACGAACAGGTGGTCGTGGTAGTAGCCGGCGATCACGTTGCAACTGATCCCGGCCTTGCCGAGTGCGCTGGCGAAGGCGGCCGTCAGGCCCACGGCTTGCAGCGCTGAATGCACATTCAGGGTGATCCACGCCGCGATGTAGTCGAACGCCAGGCCGGCCTGTTCCGCCTGCCGGCGCTCCAGGATCAGGGTCAGGCCTTCCTGTTCGCGAAAGCTGCCGATGGCCTCGCAACCGGCCGGAATCCGATGGTCAGGCAGGGTGCAGAACACGTAGTCACCGTCATTGAGCTGCGGGCTCATGCTGCGCAGCAGGGTTGCCAGGGCGGTTTCGCCAGCCATGCTGAAGGTCCTTATGAAGAGAGAAGCGATGCTGGCTATTCTCATGGCCCAGGCTGTATAAGAAAAACCAATATTGCTGATCGCTCATTAGAGAAACTGATGTTCGACTATAAATTGCTTTCCGCCCTGGCGGCGGTGGTGGAACAGGCCGGCTTCGAGCGCGGTGCCCAGGTATTGGGGCTGTCGCAATCGGCGATTTCCCAGCGCATCAAGTTATTGGAAGCACGCATCGGCCAGCCGGTGCTGGTGCGGGTTACGCCGCCGGCGCCCACCGATATCGGTCGGCGTTTGCTTAACCATGTGCAGCAAGTGCGGCTGCTGGAGCGCGACCTGCAAAGCCAGGTGCCGGCGCTGGACGAAGAAGGCATGCCCGAACGCCTGCGCATCGCCCTGAATGCCGACAGCCTGGCCACTTGGTGGGCCGAGGCGGTCAGCGACTTCTGTGCCGAGCAGCATTTGCTGCTGGATCTGGTGGTAGAAGACCAGACGGTGGGGCTCAAGCGCATGCGCGCCGGCGAGGTGGCCGCCTGTATCTGCGCCAGCGAGCGCCCGGTGGCCGGAGCCCGCAGCCTGTTGCTCGGCGCCATGCGTTATCGGGCGTTGGCCAGCCCGGCATTTGTTGCACGGCATTTCCCCGAAGGTGTGCGTGCCGACCAACTGGCGCGCACACCGGCGCTGGTGTTTGGCCCGGATGATTTCCTGCAGCATCGCTATTTGGCGTCTCTGGGCGTGGACGGTGGTTTCGAACACCATTTATGCCCATCGTCCGAAGGCTTTATCCGCCTGGCGGAAGCCGGGCTCGGCTGGGGGCTGGTGCCTGAACTGCAGGTGCGCGACCAGCTGGAAAAAGGCGTGCTGGTCGAGTTGATGCCAGATAAGCCCATCGATGTGCCGTTGTACTGGCATCATTGGCGCAGCGGCGGGCAGCTGTTGGGCCTGTTGACCGACCACCTGGCCCAAGCCTGTGGACAATGGTTGGTGCCGTTGGACTGATGGCGGTCGTCAAGGCAACAGCGATGAAAAATGAAAGAACACGGGGTAATACATGAAGATTCTGGTCACCGGCGCAAGCGGCTTCATCGGCGGGCGCTTTGCGCGTTTCGCCCTGGAGCAGGGCCTGGACGTGCGGGTCAACGGGCGGCGCGCCGAGGGGGTGGAGCACCTGGTTCGACGCGGTGCCGAGTTTATCCAGGGTGACTTGAGTGATGCCGACCTGGTGCGCGACCTGTGCCGCGATGTCGAAGCCGTTGTGCATTGTGCAGGCGCCGTGGGCTTGTGGGGGAAGTACCAGGACTTCCATCAAGGCAACGTGCTGGTGACTGAAAACGTCGTGGAAGCCTGCCTCAAGCAGCGCGTGGGCCGTCTGGTGCACCTGTCGTCGCCGTCGATCTACTTCGACGGGCGCGATCACCTCGGGTTGACCGAAGAGCAAGTCCCCAAGCGCTTCAAGCATCCCTATGCGGCCACGAAGTACCTGGCCGAACAGAAAGTGTTCGGCGCCCAGGAGTTCGGCCTCGAGGTGCTGGCCCTGCGCCCGCGGTTCGTCACCGGTGCCGGTGACATGAGTATTTTTCCGCGCCTGCTGAAAATGCAGCGCAAGAACCGCCTGGCTATCGTCGGCGACGGTCTCAACAAGGTCGACTTCACCAGTGTGCACAACCTCAACGAAGCGCTGCTCAGCAGTTTGCTGGCCACCGGTTCGGCCCTGGGCAAGGCCTACAACATCAGCAACGGCACGCCGGTGCCGGTGTGGGATGTGGTCAATTACGTGATGCGCCAAATGGAGTTGCCCCAGGTGACCCGTTATCGCTCCTACGGCTTGTCCTACAGCGTGGCGGCGCTTAACGAAGCCTTTTGCGCAATGTGGCCCGGTCGTCCGGAGCCGGCGTTATCGCGCCTGGGCATGCAGGTAATGAACAAAGATTTCACCCTCGACATCAGCCGGGCCAGGCATTATCTGGATTACGAGCCCAAGGTCAGCCTGTGGACCGCCCTCGACGAGTTCTGCAGTTGGTGGAAGGCCCAGGATCCCGGGTTCAAATAAGGTCACAACAGGCAACACATCGGGAACCGAATTCCAGGTTCCGGGTCGATCAACGCGATGGGGTTGGGGTTTATACTCCCGTCGCTCGGCTTTCCAGCCGGCTAACTCACTGATTCAGGGTTGATTCATGCGTAACGATGCCAAAGACGATTTCGACAACATTCCCAGCCTGCGGGCCGATCTTGGGGATGACGATGATTTCGAGCCTTCCCCGGCCACCTCGGTGCGTTCGCGCAACACGCCCGTGGTCAAGGTCAAGGGCGCCAGCACCGGCCCGCTGTGGGCATTGATCGGCGCGCTGCTGATCGCCTTCGCCGGCCTGGCCTGGTGGAGCTTCCAGCAGATTTCCCTGATGGGCCAGCAGTTGGTTGCTACCCAGGAAAGCTTTGCGCGCATCAGCGAAGAAGCGGCAGGGCGCCTGCAGGACATTTCCGGCAAGGTCGTAGCCAGTGAAGCCAACGTGAACAACGGCAGCGAAGCACTGAAACTGCAGATCAAACAGCTGGAAACCCAGCTGCTGGAGCAGGGCAAGCAGCAACTCGGCGTTGCCGGCCAGGCCACCGAGCTGGACAAGCGCCTGGCGCAAATGACTGCCAGCACCACTGAGCTGTCGGGCGCCAATGCCAAGCTGCAGGGCCAGGTGCAAGCCTTGACCGATGCAGTGGCCACCCTGAAGGCAGCGCAGGGCGATGCCGGCAAGCGCGATACCGAGATAAAGGAATTGGCTGCTGATGTGGCCGCCTTGAAAAAGCAAGGTAACCCGAGCGCAGCCATCGCCCGTCTTGAGCAGGACCTCGTGGTACTCAAAAGCGCCCAGGACAGCCAGCCGGCCAACAGCGATGCGCCGACCAACAAGGAGTTCGACGTGTTTCGCATCCAGACCACCCGCAATATCACCACCTTGCAGAGCCAGGTGCAGAACCTGAATCAGCGCCTCAACGCGCCAGCGGCTGTCACGCCGCTCGGCCAGTAATATCGGGCCTGTGGCAAGCCCGCTCGCCACAGGCCGACTGAGCGGCTTGAATGTCACCATCTGGTGACATTTCCCATCCCCTTCGTTACTTGCCCCCACCTCGCCCTTGTTTAGACTCCGCGTCATCCCACAAACAATAATAAGGGCCACCCATGACCACGCAACCACTGCCTGCCAGCAGTTGGCTGAATGCACCTGCCCATCACGCCTGGCTCGCCGCCGAAGGCCAACGCCTGCTGGCATTCGCCAAGGCCTCCCGTCTGCCTGAGGGGTTTGGCAACCTCGACGACAAAGGCCAGTTGCCGGCCGATGCCCACGCCGAAACCATGAATACCGCGCGCATGACCCACAGCTTCGCCATGGCCCATGCCATGGGCTTGCCGGGTTATGCCGAATTGGTGGCGCACGGTGTTGCGGCCCTGGGCGGACCTTTGCGTGACAGCGAACACGGTGGCTGGTTCGCCGCACCCCAGGCCCTGGACGGCAACACCGGCAAGGCGGCCTACCTGCATGCCTTTGTCGCCCTGGCCGCCAGCTCTGCCGTGGTGGCGGGCGCGCCTGGCGCGCAAAATCTGCTGAGCGACGCCATTCATATCATCGACCAGTTCTTCTGGAGCGAAGAGGAGGGCGTGATGCTCGAATCCTTCGCCCGGGACTGGAACGGCGTCGAAGCCTATCGCGGCGCCAACAGCAACATGCACGCCACCGAAGCCTTCCTGGCCCTGGCCGATGTCACCGCCGACACTCGTTGGCTGGACCGCGCCCTGCGCATCGTCGAACGAGTGATTCATACCCACGCCGCCGCCAACCAGTTCATGGTGATCGAGCATTTCGACGCGCAATGGCAACCCCTGCTCGATTACAACGAAGACAACCCCGCCGATGGCTTCCGCCCGTATGGCATCACCCCTGGCCATGGCTTTGAGTGGGCGCGGCTGGTGCTGCACCTGGAAGCCGCGCGCCTGCAGGCCGGGCTGGCCACGCCGGACTGGCTGCTGAGCGCCGCCAAGGGCCTGTTCGCCAGCGCCTGCGACTATGCCTGGGCCGTGGATGGCGCCCCCGGTATCGTCTACACCCTCGACTGGAACCACCGCCCGGTCGTGCGCGAGCGTCTGCACTGGACCCACGCCGAAGCCAGCGCCGCTGCCCAGGCCTTGCTCAAACGCACGGGTGAGCTGCATTACGAAACCTGGTACCGGCGTTTCTGGGAGTTTTGCGACACCCATTTCATCGACCGCCTCCACGGCAGCTGGCACCACGAACTCAGCCCGCACAACCAGCCCAGCAGCACCATCTGGGGCGGTAAACCGGACCTGTACCATGCCTGGCAAGCGGTTGTGCTGCCTGCACTGCCCCTGGCCCCAAGCATGGCCAGCGCTTTAGGCGCTGGGTGTTATGTCACCAAGTGGTGACATTTGTGCATCCCTTTGTTACCTGTGCTCGAAAAAACCATGTTTAAACTCCGTGCAGCGCAAGCTCCAGACTTGCATGCATAACAACAAGAAAAGGTATTCAGATGAACGCGATTAATCGCCTCGCCGTAGCTATTTCCGTTGCCTCGTTGTTTCCCCTCAGTGCATTTGCCGCCGACTCCAAAGGGACGGTTGAAGTTGTGCATTGGTGGACCTCGGGTGGCGAAAAAGCGGCTGTAGATGTCCTGAAGGCCCAAGTAGAGAAAGACGGCTTCACCTGGAAAGACGGCGCCGTCGCAGGTGGCGGTGGCGCCACGGCCATGACCGTGCTGAAAAGCCGCGCGGTCGCCGGCAACCCGCCAGGCGTTGCCCAGATCAAAGGCCCCGACATCCAGGAGTGGGCCTCTACCGGCCTGCTCGACACCGACGTCCTGAAGTCCGTCGCCAAAGACGAAAAATGGGATTCCCTGCTCGACAAGAAAGTCTCCGACACCGTGAAGTACGACGGCGACTACGTTGCCGTACCGGTCAACATCCACCGCGTGAACTGGCTGTGGATCAACCCGGAAGTCTTCAAGAAAGCCGGTATCACCAAGAACCCCACCACCCTCGAAGAATTCTACGCCGCCGGCGACAAGCTCAAGGCCGCGGGCTTCATCCCGCTTGCCCACGGTGGCCAGCCTTGGCAGGACAGCACCGTGTTCGAAGCGGTGGTCCTGTCGGTAATGGGCGCCGATGGCTACAAGAAAGCCCTGGTCGACCTCGATAACGCTGCGCTGACCGGCCCGGAAATGGTCAAGTCCCTGACCGAGCTGAAGAAAGTCGCGACCTATATGGACGTCGACGGCAAAGGCCAGGACTGGAACCTCGAAGCAGGCAAGGTCATCAACGGCAAGGCCGGTATGCAGATCATGGGTGACTGGGCCAAGTCCGAATGGACCGCCGCGAAGAAAGTCGCCGGCAAAGACTACGAGTGCGTAGCCTTCCCGGGCACCGACAAAGCCTTCACCTACAACATCGACTCCCTGGCGGTGTTCAAGCAGAAAGACAAAGGCACTGCCGCTGGCCAGCAGGACATCGCCAAAGTCGTGCTGGGTGAAAACTTCCAGAAGGTGTTCAGCATCAACAAGGGCTCGATCCCTGTTCGCAACGACATGCTGAACAAAATGGACTCCTACGGTTTCGACTCCTGCGCCCAGACCGCCGCCAAGGACTTCCTGGCTGACGCCAAGACCGGCGGCCTGCAGCCAAGCATGGCGCACAACATGGCCACCACCCTGGCGGTGCAAGGTGCGTTCTTCGATGTCGTGACCAACTACATCAACGACCCGAAAGCCGACCCGGCCGACACCGCCAAGAAACTCGGCGCTGCGATCAAGTCTGCCAAGTAACGGTTGACCTTGTGAGGGGGATCCCTGACCCCTCACAAGGCGTGCTTCTGTAGTCCTTTTTCCCTGTATTGGATTTCCCCATGAGTTCTGTTGCTGTGTTCAGCAAAGCCTCGCCGTTCGATGCACTGCAGCGCTGGCTACCCAAACTGGTGCTGGCGCCCAGCATGTTCATCGTGTTGGTGGGTTTCTACGGCTACATCCTGTGGACGTTTGTGCTCTCGTTCACCACCTCTACGTTCCTGCCAAGCTACAAATGGGCGGGTCTTGCGCAATACGAGCGGTTGTTCGACAACGACCGTTGGTGGGTGGCGAGCAAGAACCTGGCGCTGTTCGGCGGGATGTTCATCGGCATCACCCTGGTGATCGGCGTGACGCTGGCGATTTTCCTCGACCAGAAAATCCGCCGCGAAGGTTTTATCCGCACCATTTACCTGTACCCGATGGCGCTCTCGATGATCGTCACCGGTACCGCCTGGAAATGGCTGCTCAACCCGGGCATGGGCCTGGACAAACTCCTGCGTGACTGGGGCTGGGAAGGCTTCCGTCTCGACTGGCTGATCGACCCGGACCGGGTGGTCTACTGCCTGGTGATTGCCGCCGTGTGGCAAGCCTCCGGTTTCATCATGGCGATGTTCCTCGCCGGCCTGCGTGGGGTTGATCAGTCGATCATCCGTGCCGCCCAGATCGACGGCGCGAGCCTGCCGCGCATCTACTGGAGCGTGGTGCTGCCGAGCCTGCGTCCGGTGTTCTTCAGTGCGGTGATGATCCTGGCGCACATTGCGATCAAGAGCTTCGACCTGGTGGCGGCCATGACGGCCGGTGGCCCGGGCTATTCGTCCGACCTGCCCGCCATGTTCATGTACTCGTTCACCTTCAGCCGTGGCCAGATGGGCATGGGCTCGGCCAGTGCAATCCTGATGCTCGGTGCGATCCTCGCGATCATCGTGCCTTACCTCTACTCCGAGCTGAGGACCAAGCGTAATGACTAGTCTCGCTGCCAAACCTGCCATCAGCCTGAGCCGCATCGCGATCTACGCGGTGTTGATCCTCGCTGTATTGCTGTACCTGGTACCGCTGGTGGTGATGTTGCTCACCAGCTTCAAGACCCCGGAAGACATCAGCACCGGCAACCTGTTGAGCTGGCCGACCGTGGTCAGCGGCATCGGCTGGGTCAAGGCCTGGGCCACCGTGGATGGCTACTTCTGGAACTCGCTCAAGATCACCGTGCCGGCCGTGCTGATTTCCACCGCCATCGGTGCATTGAACGGTTATGTGCTGTCGTTCTGGCGCTTCCGTGGTTCGCAGCTGTTCTTCGGCTTGCTGTTGTTCGGCTGCTTCCTGCCGTTCCAGACCGTGCTGCTGCCCGCGTCGTTCACCCTCGGCAAGATGGGCCTGGCCAGCACCACCACCGGCCTGGTGTTTGTGCACGTGGTGTACGGCCTGGCGTTCACCACGCTGTTCTTCCGTAACTACTACGTGAGCATCCCGGATGCGCTGATCAAGGCGGCACGCCTGGACGGGGCCGGTTTCTTCACCATCTTCCGTCAGATCATTCTGCCGATGTCCACGCCGATCATCATGGTCTGCCTGATCTGGCAGTTCACCCAGATCTGGAACGACTTCCTGTTCGGTGTGGTGTTCTCCAGTGGCGACTCCCAGCCCATCACGGTGGCGCTGAACAACCTGGTCAACACCAGCACCGGGGCCAAGGAATATAACGTGGATATGGCGGCGGCGATGATCGCCGGGCTGCCGACCCTGCTGGTCTATGTGATCGCAGGCAAGTATTTCGTGCGCGGCCTGACGGCCGGCGCGGTCAAGGGGTAATCATGGCTACGCTTGAACTTCGCAATGTAAACAAGACCTATGGCGCCGGCCTGCCCGACACCTTGAAGAACATCGAACTGTCGATCAAGGAAGGGGAGTTCCTGATCCTGGTCGGTCCTTCGGGTTGCGGTAAGTCCACGCTGATGAACTGCATCGCCGGCCTGGAGACCATCACCGGCGGCGCGATCATGATCGGCGACCAGGACGTCAGCGGCATGAGCCCCAAGGACCGTGACATCGCCATGGTGTTCCAGTCCTACGCGCTGTACCCGACCATGAGCGTGCGCGAGAACATCGAGTTCGGCCTCAAGATCCGCAAGATGCCCCAGGCCGACATCGACGCCGAAGTGGCGCGGGTGGCCAAGCTGCTGCAGATCGAACACCTGCTCAACCGCAAGCCGGGCCAGCTCTCCGGCGGCCAGCAACAGCGCGTGGCCATGGGCCGGGCCCTGGCACGTCGGCCGAAGATCTACCTGTTCGACGAACCGCTGTCGAACCTCGACGCCAAGCTGCGCGTCGAGATGCGTACCGAAATGAAGCTGATGCACCAGCGCCTCAAGACCACCACGGTCTACGTGACCCACGACCAGATCGAAGCGATGACCCTGGGCGATAAAGTGGCGGTGATGAAGGACGGCATCATCCAACAATTCGGCACGCCGAAAGAAATTTACAACGACCCTGCTAACCTATTTGTGGCAAGCTTTATCGGTTCACCACCGATGAACTTCGTTCCTATGCGCCTAAAACGCAAGGACGGGAAGTTGGTGGCGCTGCTCGACAGCGGCCAGGCGCGATGCGAATTGCCGCTGGGTATGAACGACGCCGGCCTGGAAGACCGTGATGTGATTCTGGGCCTGCGCCCGGAGCAGATCGTGCTGGCGTCGGGTGAGGGTAATGGTTCGTCGAGCATTCGTGCCGAGGTCCAGGTCACCGAGCCGACCGGCCCGGACACACTGGTGTTTGTGCAGCTCAATGACACCAAGGTCTGCTGCCGTTTGGCGCCTGATGTGGCGCCGCAGGTGGGCGAGACCCTGACACTGCAATTCGATCCATCCAAGGTATTGCTGTTCGACGCCAACACGGGCGAGCGCCTCGGCACTGCTTCTTCATTGCCCGCACAGGGGCATGCGGACAACGTGGCCCAATTCAAAGGTCGCTGAAGTAGATAAGTTGTTGTTTTAGATGAAAAAAGTAACCCGCGTTAGATAAAAACAGTTTAATAACAATAAAGACGAGGATGTAGGGATGAAAAAGCAACACAACAACACTCGGCTGATCTGCCAACTGTCAGCAGCAGCAGCCCTTGTACTGTCCGCCAATGCGATGGCGGCCGATGCATTCAGTGCCGACTCCAAGTGGATGACCGGTGATTGGGGCGGCGAGCGTACCAAGCTGATCGAGCAAGGTATCGACATCAAGGCTGACTACGTAGGGGAAATGGGCGCCAACCTGCGCGGCGGCTACAACGACGACAAGACCGGCCGTTACTCCGACCAGTTTGGGTTGGGCGTGGCGCTGGACCTGCAAAAGCTGTGGGGCTGGGATAACACCCAGGCCAAGATCCAGCTGACTAACCGTAATGGCCAGAACATCTCCAACGACCGCATTGGCGACCCGCGTGCCGGCACGCTGAGCTCGTCCATGGAAGTCTACGGTCGTGGCCACATGGTGCGTCTGACCCAGTTCTGGATTCAGCACCAGATGTTCGACAACAAGCTGGACGTGAAGCTCGGCTACTTCGGTGAAGGCGAAGACTTCAACACCTTCCCGTGCGACTTCCAGAACCTGTCGTTCTGTGGCTCCCAGGTCGGCAACTATGTAAACACCTGGTACAACTGGCCGGTCAGCCAGGCCGCGATCCGCGTGAAGTACAACATCACGCCTGAGCTGTATGCGCAAATCGGTGCGTACAACCAGAACCCGTCGCAGCTGGAGCACGGCAACGGCTTCAAGCTCAGCGGCAGCGGCACCAAGGGCACCGTGATTCCGGTGGAATTGGTCTGGTCGCCGAAGGTGAATAACCTGCCGGGCGAATACCGTGTGGGTTACTACAAGAGCGCCGCCGATGCTGCTGACGTTCGTGAAGACGTCAATGGCAACGATGCTGCTACCACCGGTGCGGCCTACCGTACCCGCAGCAGCAAAAAAGGCTACTGGTTCGTTGCCCAGCAGCAACTCACCACCCATAACGGCGACGCTTCCCGTGGCTTGAACATCGCCGCCAACGCGACCTTCCACGACAAGGAAACCAACCTGGTCGACAACTACCAGTCGTTGATGCTGGTGTACAAAGGCCCATTCGACGCGCGTCCGAAAGATGACGTCGGTATTGGTGCCGCACGTCTGCACGTCAACGATGACGTGAAGAAAAACGCCGAACTGCTGAATGCCGCCAACGGCGTGGCCGATTACGACAACCCGCTGTTCTCGCCGATCCGCGAAACTGAGTACAACTTCGAAATCAACTACGGTTTCCACGTCACCAACTGGCTGACCGTGCGTCCCAACCTGCAATACGTTGTCCAACCGGGCGGCGTGGATAAAGTCGACAACGCGCTGGTGGCGGGCCTGAAAATTCAGTCTACGTTCTAACGCTGTTGCGATAAGCTCCTTCTCTCTGTGCGCATTTTGCGGGTAGCCATGGCTATCCGCTTTTTTTTGGGTGGCACTGTGATATTTGGGACCGTGGCACATGCATGAGCAACCGCTGCAACGCTTTTTCAAATCCCTGCGCGAGCGTCCGGTGTTCGCCTGGGAGCGCTTTCAGATGCGCGACGTGTTGGTAATCGACCATCCGCTGTGCCAGGCGGTGTTCAGTCGCCAGGGCGCGCAACTGTTGCACTTTCAGCCCCGTGGCCAGAAACCCTGGCTGTGGTGCGCAGCCAAGTGGCCGCAAGTCGGCGCCATCCGTGGCGGCATACCGGTGTGCTGGCCATGGTATGGCCGCCATCCGAGCGAAAACGCTTGGCCGTCCCATGGTTGGGCGCGGTTGATCGACTGGAAACTGCTCGACAGCAGCAGCGACGACGACGGCGTGCGCCTGCACTGGCAATTGCAGCTGTGCGACTGGCAGGTCGACCTGCACGCGCACCTGGGCGACCCCCTGGAACTGCGCCTGAGCACCGAGCATCAGGACGAGTTGCCGTGCCAGTTGAGCCATGCTTTGCACGCTTACTGGCGTATTGGACACGTTGATGAGATAGCGCTGTCTGGGCTCGACGGCGCGCACGGTTACGACCAGCTCAATCGCCAGGCGTGCCAGCAGGAAGGCGAACTAAGGGTGGATGGCGGGTGCCAGCGGGTGTTCCAGCACGATGGCGAACTGCAGCTCAAGGATCACGCCTGGCAGCGTGAACTGTGCATCGATACCGGCGACAGCGCCGACACCGTCGTATGGCATCCGGGCAGCCGGCCACTATTGGGCGTTAGTTTTAACGAGGCGTCGGGGTTTGTGTGCGTGGAGTCGGCGATGGCCGGGGCGAGCCTGGCGCCGGGGGAGCGGGCGCATCTCAGTCTGCAGGCACGGGCGGGAGTCTAGCGTCGTGGCTTATGGCCTCATCGGGGGCAAGTTGAATCGTCCCCGATGAGGCCAGTGAAGCCAGCACACAGGCTGGCTTAGTTGAACTCATCCCCCACCGGATACCGGCTGTCATTCAAGCTCTCTTTGATCTTGCGCAAATGCGGCTGGAAATCCACCCCGCGGCGCAAGGTCATGCCGGTGGCCAGTACATCCAGCACCGTCAACTGAATGATCCGCGAGGTCATCGGCATATAGATGTCGGTGTCTTCGGGCAGCGGAATGTTCAGGCTTACGGTACTGGCCTTGGCCAGCGGCGAGTTCTCGGCGGTTACGCCCAGCACCGACGCACCGTTTTCCCGGGCGATACGCGCCACTTCCACCAGCTCACGGGTGCGCCCGGTGTAGGAAATGATCACGAACAGCTCGCCCGTGTGGGCCACCGAGGCGATCATGCGTTGCATCAGCACGTCGGCGTGGGCGGTGACCGCCAGGTTGAAGCGGAAAAACTTGTGCAGCGCGTCCATGGCCACCGGCGCCGAAGCACCGAGGCCGAAGAAGTGGATCTGCCGCGCCTGGATCAACAGGTCCACGGCCTTGCTGATCAGGGCCGGGTCCAGGGCCTGGCAGGCGGCGTCCAGCGAGGCGATGGCGCTGCCAAAGATCTTCTGGGTGTAGGCCTCGGGGTTATCATCGGCCTCCACGGCGCGGCTGACATACGCTGCGCCACTGGCCAGGCTTTGCGCCAACTGCAATTTAAGTTCAGGGTAACCGCTGACGCCGAACGAACGGCAGAAACGGTTGACCGTCGGTTCACTGACCGAGGCGGCCTGGGCGAGGGCTGCGATGGAGAAGCGGGTCGCCTGCTGCGGGTTGAGCAGGATGACCTCGGCCACTTTTTTCTCAGCCTTGTTCAATTCTTCGAGGCGGTTCCGGATCTGTTCCAGAAGATTTCGCACGCGGTCCATTCAGTCTTTCCTTCGGGCGACGATGCAAATAAAAGGGTGGCAACCAATCGACGAGTGGCCTTTTGCGGTGGCCTATCCTACTGAGGGTAGCTGAACACCACCACTCGGAATGCGTATTTCCGGAAAATGTTGTGGTTATTACTACATTTTTCCTTGAGTGATGCCTTGAAAAAAGGTATTTGTAGCTTAACTTGATAAAAGAACAAACATCATGCCTTCGATAACCGTAGAACCCTGCACCTTTGCCCTGTTTGGCGCCTTGGGTGATCTGGCGCTGCGCAAGTTATTTCCTGCCCTCTATCAGCTGGATGGCGCCGGGCTGCTGCACGACGATACCCGTATCCTGGCCCTGGCCCGGGAAGCCGGTTCCGAGCAGCAACACCTGGCCCATATCGAAAAAGAATTGCGTAAATACGTCGGCAAGGAACTGGACGAGAGCATCGCCCAGCGCTTCCTGGCGCGCCTGACCTATGTCCACGTCGACTTCATGAAAGCCGATGACTACGTGGCCCTGGCGGAAAAGGCCGGCACCGAGCAACGCCTGATTGCCTACTTCGCCACGCCTGCGGCGGTGTACGGTGCGATCTGCGAGAACCTGTCCAAGGTCGGCCTGGCGGAAAACACCCGCGTCGTGCTGGAGAAACCCATCGGTTCGGACCTGGAATCCTCGCGCAAGGTCAACGATGCCGTGGCGCAGTTCTTCCCGGAAAACCGCACCTACCGTATCGACCACTACCTGGGCAAAGAGACCGTCCAGAACCTGATCGCCCTGCGTTTCG
The DNA here is from genome assembly GCF_049132125.1 of Pseudomonas sp. NFX5. NCBI lineage: Bacteria > Pseudomonadati > Pseudomonadota > Gammaproteobacteria > Pseudomonadales > Pseudomonadaceae > Pseudomonas > Pseudomonas sp. NFX5. Next base: position 39,512 of record NZ_JAFMZG010000010.1, on the reverse strand, counting down.
CCAATAGCCTGTTCGAAACCCAGTGGAACCAGAACTACATCTCCCACGTGGAAATCACCGTGGCCGAACAGGTCGGTATCGAAGGCCGTTGGGGCTATTTCGACAAGGCTGGCCAGCTGCGCGACATGATCCAGAACCACTTGCTGCAGCTGCTTTGCCTGATCGCCATGGACCCGCCGGCCGACCTGTCCGCCGACAGCATCCGTGACGAGAAGGTCAAGGTGCTCAAGGCCCTGGCGCCGATCAGCCCGGATGGCCTTACCACTCAAGTGGTGCGTGGCCAGTACATCGCCGGCTACAGCGCCGGCAAGCCGGTGCCGGGTTACCTGGAAGAAGAGAATTCCAACACCCAGAGCGACACCGAAACCTTCGTCGCGCTGCGGGCCGATATCCGTAACTGGCGTTGGGCCGGGGTGCCGTTCTACCTGCGTACCGGCAAGCGTATGCCGCAGAAGCTGTCGCAGATCGTCATTCACTTCAAGGAACCGTCTCATTACATCTTCGCCCCCGAGCAGCGCTTGCAGATCAGCAACAAGTTGATCATCCGCCTGCAGCCGGACGAAGGCATTTCCTTGCGCGTGATGACCAAGGAGCAGGGCCTGGACAAGGGCATGCAACTGCGCAGCGGGCCTCTGCAACTGAATTTTTCCGACACCTACCGCAGCGCACGCATCCCCGATGCCTACGAGCGGTTGTTGCTGGAAGTGATGCGCGGCAATCAGAACCTGTTTGTTCGCAAAGATGAAATCGAAGCCGCGTGGAAGTGGTGTGACCAGTTGATCGCCGGGTGGAAAAAATCCGGTGATGCGCCCAAGCCGTATGCGGCGGGGTCCTGGGGGCCGATGAGCTCGATTGCACTGATCACGCGGGATGGGAGGTCTTGGTATGGCGATATCTGAATTGAAACTGCCTCGGGGCGTGACTGCCCACGAGTACCGCACGCCTGTGCTGCTGGCGGACGGCCTGGCCAACGACGTGGCCGAGCAACTGCGCGCGGCCATCAGTGCCCGTGGCGAGGCGACCCTGGTGGTGTCCGGTGGCCGCAGCCCCGTGGCGTTTTTCCAGAACCTGGCCAAGCAAGGCCTGGACTGGTCCAAGGTCACCATCACCCTGGCCGATGAGCGCTGGGTGCCGGTGGAACACGCCGACAGCAATGCCGGCCTGTTGAAGCAGCACCTGTTGCAAGGCCCGGCGGCCAAGGCCAGGTTCCTCAGCCTGTACAGCGCCGCCGCCAACCTTGAAGACGCTGCCGAGCAGGCCGATCGCCTGCTGGCCGAGCTGCCGGCCATTGATGTGCTGGTGCTGGGCATGGGCGATGACGGCCACACCGCATCGCTGTTTCCCAACAGCCCGAACCTCGCCGCTGCACTGCAGGCCGACGGTACCCGCCGTTGCTGGCCGATGCTGGCGCCGACCGTGCCGCACCAGCGCCTGACCATGAGTCGCGCATTGCTGGCCACGGCCCACTACACCGCGCTGTCGATTTCCGGCAGTTCGAAATTGACCACCTTGAGCGCCGCGCTGGCCAGTGACGACGTTGCTGCCATGCCGATTCGCGCGTTTTTGCAACCTACTTTAGAGATTTACTGGTGCCCATGAGCCAAGGATCAGCCGCTATGAAAAGCCCTCAACCGACCGTGTCCATGGCGGATAAAGTTGCCCTGATCGACAGCCTCTGCGCCAAGGCGCGGATCCTGCCGGTGATCACCATCGCTCGCGAGCAGGACATCCTGCCGCTGGCCGATGCCCTGGCAGCCGGTGGTTTGACCGCATTGGAAGTGACCTTGCGTTCCGAGTTCGGCCTCAAGGCCATTCAGGTGCTGCGTGAGCAGCGGCCTGAACTGTGCACCGGCGCCGGCACCGTACTCGACCGCCATATGCTTGAAGCGGCGGAAGTCGCCGGTTCGCAATTTATCGTCACCCCCGGCATTACCCGTGACCTGCTGGAAGCCTCGGTGCACAGCCCGATCCCGCTGCTGCCAGGCATCAGCAACGCCTCCGGCATCATGGAAGGCTACGGCCTGGGCTACCGTCGCTTCAAACTGTTCCCGGCTGAAGTCAGCGGCGGTGTTGCCGCGATCAAGGCCCTGGGCGGCCCGTTCGGCGAAGTGAAATTCTGCCCGACCGGCGGCGTCGGCCCGGCCAATATCAAAAGCTACATGGCGTTGAAAAACGTGATGTGCGTGGGCGGTAGCTGGATGCTTGACCCGGAGTGGGTCAAGAACGGCGATTGGGCCCGCATCCAGGAAGTCACCGCGCAGGCGCTGGCGCTGCTGGATTGATCTGATTCATCGAATCGTTGTTGCTGTGCTTAACGGCATTTTTGCGGTGCACTTGGTCGGTGTACCGCTTTTTTTTGCCGGTAAAAACCTGAGGCCCACCTTTAATCTCTGCTTAGCTCGGTAATGGCATTGACCAGAACATTGATGTCCTCCGCCGACGTCACCAACCCCGGTGTCACGCGGATACAGGTACCAAACGCCGTACCGGTGCGCGTAGTAGTGAACAGCCCATAGTCGTTGAGCATGCGATCCACCATCACCTGCTGATCCCGCCCGCTGAACTTGAATGCCGTGATCCCGCAATACAGCCGGGGATCATCCGGCGTCAGCACCTCGATCCCCGGCAACGGTCGCACCTGGCTCACCCATACATCCCGCAGATAACTGACCCGCGCACCCTTGGCCGCCGCGCCGCCCATGGCGCGATGTTCTTCAAGCACCAACGGCAACGTCATTAACGCGGGGAAATTCGGCGTGCTGTACGACGTACGCGCACGCACGTCGGTGGCGGGGTAGTGGAACTCGCCCATGTCCGGATCAATATCAGCCAGGCATTCGGGGGCGATATAGAGGAACCCCAGGGTCAGCGGCGCGCCGATCCATTTGTGCAGGTTGAAGCCGGCGAACGCAATGCCCAGTTCGGCGAGGTTGAACTCGATCTGGCCCAGTGCATGGGCGCCGTCGAGGATCACGTCGATGGCATGCTCACGCGCGGCCTTGGCGATGGCCTCTACGGGCATCACCAGGCCGGTGCGGTGGGTCACATGGGTGAGTGCCATCAGCTTCAGGCGCGGGTACCGGGCGAACGCATCGCGATAGGTCTGCACCAGGCTGTCGAAACTGGCCGGATGAGTGTGGGACAACTCGATCACTTCTACACCGCGAACACCCGCCAACCAGCGCATCGCACCTTTGACGGTGTCGTATTCCAGATCGCTGATCAGCACCTGATCGCCGGGTTGCAGGCGGTTGTAGTTGCGGATCAGCGACTGCAAGGCTTCGGTGGCGTTGCGGGTAAAGGCGACTGCCTCGGGGTCGACGTCGATCAGGCCCGCCAGTTGGCGACGGATCTCGACGTTTTCACCTTGCTCGAAGCGCTGGCGCACATACAGCGAGTTGCTGCGGTTGATAAAAGCCACGTGCTCCAGGTACTGCGCCTGCACCTCGCGGCTCATACGCCCGAAGTAGCCGTTCTCCAGGTTGATCGGGCCGGGCTCCAGCGCATAGCGCTGGGCGATGGCCTGCCAGTGAGGTTCGTTGTCGGCATTCCTTGGCATGGTGAGTCTCTTAATGGCGGGGGGCGGGTTTGCCGTGTTTAACGCGCAGCGGTTCCAACAATTCGGACAAGCCGTTGTGGTCGATTTCCTGCATCAATGCCAGCAACCCGCCCAGTTCGCCGTGGGGAAAGCCTTCGCGGGCGAACCAGTTCAGGTAGGGACCCGGCAGGTCGGCGATGATCCGGCCCTTGTATTTGCCGAAGGGCATTTCGCGGGTGATCAGCAGTTCGAGTTTTTCGGGATTCATGGGCTTCATGTGAAGTGAGGCGAGGTCTTCGAAAATACAGGCATTCTGCATGAAGGCCAAATGACAGATCATGCAAATAACGTACATACAGATGGTTCAAATATTTTTAAGTTATTGAAAATAAACATAAAAGTAATTTTTCAAAACCTGGCACGAGCGCTGCAATCATTAAGACAACCCTTCTTCACCTGCCTAAGGAATTGAAAAATGACTGACATCAACAAAGAATCGATCTCCGTACTGAACGACCTGATCGAGACCAGCATCGACGGCCAGAAAGGCTTCAAGGAATGCGCAGAAGACATCAAGCATCCGGAACTCAAGGCGCTGTTTGCCAAGCGTTCCGCTGACTGCGCTACCGCTGCCGCCGAATTGAAGACCGCCGTGCGTGCCCTGGGCGGTGATCCGGAAGACTCCGGCAGCGTAGCCGGCGCCCTGCACCGTGGCTGGGTCGACGTGAAGTCGATGCTGACCGGTAAGGACGAAGAGGCTGTGCTGAACGAAGCCGAGCGCGGCGAAGACCACGCACTGAAGGCTTACAAAGAAGCCATCGAGAAGATCAACAAGCACAACCTGCTGGGCATTCGTGACCTGGTTGAGCGTCAGTACCACGGCGTGCAACGCAATCACGACCAGGTAAAAGCCCTGCGTAACCAGGCTCGCGCTCAGTCCTAAGCGCTGCTGTGTAACACATGTGGGAGGGGGCTTGCTCCCGATAGCGGTGGATCAGTCGATATTTCAATGACTGACACACCGCCATCGGGGGCAAGCCCCCTCCCACATTTGCAGGGTGTTGGCCTTGAAAACCGTACTCAGCCAATGCTGATCGGCGGCAGCTCGGTCAAGGTCACGATCTGCTGCTTGCGTGGTGCAAGAATTTCCGCCTCGCCATCCACGACCAGCTCATCGCGCTGGTTGAACACACGGGTGGCAATACGTACGCGAAACTTCGGCAGCTTCTCGAGGATTTCCAGGCGCACGGTCAGGGTATCGCCGATTTTCACCGGCTTCTGGAAGGTCATCTGCTGGCCGATATAGATAGTGCCCGGCCCGGGCAGCTCACACGCAACGGCTGCGCTGATCAGGGCGCCGCTGAACATACCGTGGGCGATACGCTCCTTGAACATGGTCGCCTTGGCGTATTCGGCATCCAGGTGCACCGGGTTGTGGTCGCCGGACATGGCGGCAAACAGCTGGATATCACGCTCTTCGACGGTCTTGCTGTAGCTGGCGGTCTGGCCGACTTCAAGGGCTTCGTACGGGGTGTTGGTTACCTGGGTCATCTAAAGGTGCATCCTGTGGCTAATCGGTAATTTAACTATCTGATTTTAAACGTAAATTTATTCGCAGTGGGCCGGCCTGCGCAAGGTCAGGGCCTGGTCGAGCCACCTCAGCACATCGGCGGTGACTTCGTCGCGATTGGTTTCGTTGAACACTTCGTGACGTGCCTGCGGGTAGATATTCAGTTGCAGGTGCTGGCTGCCGGCCTCACGCAGGGCATGGGCCAGGCTTTTGAGACGCTTGCCCTCACTGACCGGATCACATTCGCCGCCCATCACCAGGATCGGCAGGCCCGGATCGATCTGGGCGAGATTGGACGCTTTGCTGATTTGCTGCAAGCCGCCGAGCAGATCGATCCATAGTTGGTTGGTACAGCGGAAACCGCAGAGTGGATCGTTGATGTATTTGTCGACTTCGTTCGGGTCACGGCTGAGCCAGTCGAACGCGGTGCGGTTGGGCTTGAATGCCTTGTTGAACGAGCCGAAGGACAGGAACTCGATCAACGCACTGCGCCCACGGACACCCTGGCGCAGGCGTTCGGCGCGAGCGATCAGCCGTGCGGCGCGGTACAGCGCCACCGGCTGGAAATTCGAACCGCTGAGAATCGCTCCATGCAGGCTGGCGCTGTGGTGCAGCAGGTAGGCCTGGGCGATATAGCTGCCCATGCTGTGGCCGAGCAAAATGATCGGCAGCCCCGGATGCTGCTGGCCGATGTGCTGGTTGAGGCTGGCCAGGTCGCCCACCACTTTGTTCCAGCCGTCCTTTTCGGCATACAGGCCCAGCGTACCTTCGTCGGCGGTGCGGCCGTGGCCACGCTGGTCCGGCGCATACACGCCATAGCCTGCACTGCACAAGGCTTCGGCCAGCCGCGCATAGCGCCCGCTGTGCTCCGCCATGCCGTGGGACAGCATGACCACCGCCTTGGCCGGCCCGTCGGGCATCCAATGATTGACGTACAGGCGGCTGCGGTCATTCGCGGTCAGCCAGAAGGTGCTGTGGTTCATGGGGTTCCCTTTCTCAAGGTCTGCTCAAGGTCTGATCGACGTTGTTGCAGTGTATAGCTCATCTGTCAGGCGACGGGGTATCTGCCTGCGCATCAGGGACAAGATTCATACAATCAATGACGCAATTTGCTGTATTTGCCTGTTTGGCCATAGCTGCTAACGTCCCCCAAGCTCCGCTTTCTATAAAAGCGGCCGGACACCTTCAGGTAAGGGGACAAGAATAATGCAACCTGATTTCTGGAATGACAAACGCGCGGCGGGCGTTCCCAATGACATCGACCTGTCGGCCTACAAGTCGGTAATCGAAGTCTTCGAGCGCTCGTGCAAGGCCTTTGCCGACCGTCCGGCATTCAGCAACATGGGCGTCACCCTGACCTACGCCGAGCTTGAGCGCCAGAGTGCGGCGTTCGCCGGCTACCTGCAGCAGCACACCGACCTCAAGCCCGGCGAGCGCATCGCCGTACAGATGCCCAACGTGCTGCACTACCCGATTGCCGTGTTCGGCGCACTGCGCGCCGGGCTGATCGTGGTCAACACCAACCCGCTCTACACCCCGCGCGAGATGCGCCACCAGTTCAAGGACGCCGGCGTGCGTGCCCTGGTCTACCTCAACCTGTTCGGTTCGCGGGTGCAGGACGTGTGTACAGACACCGAGATCGACTACCTGATCGAAGCCAGGATGGGCGACTTCATGCCCGCCGCCAGAGGCTGGCTGGTCAACACCGTGGTCGACAAGGTCAAGAAGATGGTCCCGGCCTACCACCTGCCGCGTGCGGTGTCGTTCAAGCGCGCCCTGCGCATGGGCGCGGGCCTCGGCGTGACGCGCCATCCGGTGAACCTGGACGATATTGCCGTGCTGCAATACACCGGCGGCACCACCGGCCTGGCCAAGGGCGCGATGCTCACCCATGGCAACCTGGTGGCGAACATGCAACAGGTGCGCGCCTGTATGTCCCAGACCGGCGATGACGGCCACCCACTGATCAAGGAAGGGCAGGAGGTGATGATCGCGCCGCTGCCGCTGTACCATATCTATGCCTTCACCGCGAACTGCATGTGCATGATGGTCTCGGGTAACCACAATGTACTGATCACCAACCCCAGGGACATCGGCGGGTTTATCAAGGAGCTGAAAAAGTGGCGCTTTACCGGGCTGCTGGGGCTCAACACGCTGTTTGTGGCGTTGATGGACCACCCGGAGTTCAAGAACCTGGATTTCTCCCACCTCAAGCTCACCAACTCTGGTGGCACGGCCCTGATCAAGGCCACGGCCGAACGCTGGGAGCAGATCACCGGCTGCTCGATCGGCGAGGGCTATGGCCTGACGGAAACCTCGCCGGTGGCCAGCACCAACCCCTACGGCAACAAATCACGCCTGGGTACCGTGGGCATCCCGGTGCCCGCCACGGCGATGAAGGTCATTGATGACGAAGGCACCGAGCTGCCCCTGGGCGAGCGCGGTGAGTTGTGTATCAAGGGCCCGCAGGTGATGAAGGGCTATTGGCAGCAACCGGCGGCCACTGCTGAGGCCCTGGACGCCGAAGGCTGGCTGAAGACCGGTGACATCGCGGTGATCGACGAAGATGGGTTTGTGCGCATTGTCGACCGCAAGAAGGATTTGATCATCGTCTCGGGTTTCAATGTGTACCCCAACGAAATCGAGGACGTGGTGATGGCCCATCCGGCCGTGGCCAACTGCGCGGTGATCGGCGTGCCGGACGAGCGCACGGGGGAGGCGGTGAAGCTGTTCGTGGTGGCGCGCGCAGAAGGGGTGAGCCTTGAGGAGTTGAAGGCGTACTGCAAGACCAACTTCACGGGTTACAAGGTGCCCAAGCACATTGTCTTGCGCGACTCGTTACCGATGACGCCGGTAGGGAAGATCCTGCGCAGGGAACTACGCGACATCGCCTGATGTGGATTCGGTAAAAATGTGGGAGTCGCGGTGCGACGATTCGGCTTGCCCCCTCCCACATTTATCGTGTGTCGTCCTGAAGGCCTTATTCCAGAGCCTTTCATCAACGTATTTCACTTCTGTTTAAAGTGTGACCAAATATTGTAGGACAGTCGTGATTATGACTGCGGGGCCCTCTTTAGGCTCTAGTCGGCCCTTGGCAAAGCTGCTACTCTCGGCGCGCTTTGTGACGTCTAGGCCTGCTTGAAAGCGCCAGATTCACCAAAAAAAAACATACACCAATAATAATCGCATCAAATGCGATGATGAATTCGCGTCGCTGAGGAGTGGGCTTCCATGCACGAAGACTTTTGGAAGGATAAGTACCCCGCCGGGATTGCTGCAGAAATCAATCCAGACGAGTATCCGAATATTCAGGCGGTATTGAAGCAGTCCTGCCAGCGCTTCGCCAACAAACCGGCCTTCAGCAACCTGGGCAAGACGATCACCTACGGTGAATTGTACGAACTGTCCGGCGCCTTCGCCGCGTACCTGCAACAGCATACCGACTTGAAGCCCGGCGATCGCATTGCCGTGCAGTTGCCCAACGTCCTGCAATACCCGGTCGCCGTGTTCGGCGCCATCCGTGCCGGCCTGATCGTGGTCAACACCAACCCGCTGTACACCGCGCGGGAAATGGAACACCAATTCAATGATTCCGGCGCCAAGGCGCTGGTCTGCCTGGCCAACATGGCCCACCTGGCGGAAAAGGTCGTGCCCAAGACCGCCGTCAAGCATGTGATCGTCACCGAAGTCGCCGACCTGCTGCCGCCGCTCAAGCGCCTGCTGATCAACAGCGTCATCAAGTACGTGAAGAAAATGGTCCCGGCCTATCACTTGCCCAAGGCGATCAAGTTCAACGACGTACTCGCCAAGGGCCAGGGGCAAGCGGTCAACGAAGTCTGCCCGGCCAGCGGCGATGTGGCCGTATTGCAATACACCGGTGGCACCACCGGCGTGGCCAAGGGCGCGATGCTCACCCACCGCAACCTGGTCGCCAACATGTTGCAATGCAAGGCGCTGATGGGCTCCAACCTCAATGAAGGTTGCGAGATCCTGATCACGCCGCTGCCGCTGTACCACATCTATGCGTTCACCTTTCATTGCATGGCGATGATGCTGATCGGCAACCACAACATCCTGATCAGCAACCCGCGCGACCTGCCGGCGATGGTCAAGGAACTGTCGAAGTGGAAGTTCAGCGGCTTTGTCGGCCTGAACACTCTGTTCGTGGCGCTGTGCAACAACGAAGCCTTCCGCAAGCTGGACTTCTCCGCGCTGAAGGTCACCCTGTCGGGCGGCATGGCCCTGCAACTGGCGGCGGCCGAGCGTTGGAAAGCGGTGACCGGTTGCGGCATCTGCGAAGGCTACGGCATGACCGAAACCAGCCCGGTGGCCACGGTGAACCCGATCCAGCATATCCAGATCGGTACCATCGGCATTCCGGTGCCGTCGACCCTGTGCAAGGTCATCACCGACGACGGTGTCGAGCTGGCCCTGGGTGAAGTCGGCGAACTGTGCGTCAAGGGCCCGCAGGTGATGAAGGGCTACTGGCAGCGTGAAGACGCCACCGCCGAGATGCTCGACAGCGAAGGCTGGCTGAAGACCGGCGACATCGCGATCATCCAGCCGGATGGCTACATGCGCATCGTCGATCGCAAGAAGGACATGATCCTGGTCTCCGGTTTCAACGTGTACCCCAACGAGCTGGAGGACGTGCTGGCGGGCCTGCCGGGCGTACTGCAGTGCGCGGCCATCGGTGTGCCGGATGAAAAATCCGGGGAACACATCAAGCTCTTCATCGTGGTCAAGCCGGGCGCCACCCTGACCAAGGAGCAGGTCATGGAGCACATGCGCGCCAACGTCACCGGCTACAAGGTGCCCAAGGCCGTGGAGTTCCGCGATGCGTTGCCGACCACCAACGTGGGCAAGATCCTGCGCCGCGAGTTGCGCGATGAAGAACTGAAGAAACTCGGTCTTAAAAAGTAATCCAATCCAAATATGGGAGGGGCTTACCCCCTCCCACATTTTTTTGACCGCGTTCTTACACGGCGAACTGCGCGAAGCTCACACCCGCACCCGCCGGCCGCACATCCTTCAAGAACGAGTCCTTATCCGCGCTCAGCTCCAGGGTAATCTCCGGCTTGCGCTTGCCCGCGTTGCGCACCACCAGCCCCTCGAGCTTTTCACGCAGGAACACGGTCGGCACCTTCAGGTGCAGCAGCTGGTCGGTCTCGGCGTTGTGCATCAACAGGTGAATCCACTCGTACTGGCCGACGGCAATACGCCCCACCGGCAGATCGAACCACCAGATGTTGCGTTTGCGGTCCAGGTCGGTGAAGTGGCAGTTGTTGACGCCGAGTACGGCACCGCCCAGTTCCTGGTTTCTGCGGGCGATGGCCTGTGCTTTATTGAGTTTCATAACCTTCCTACGGGATCTGTTATTCAGCGTTGGAGCCTGAATGTGCCGGGCATTCTCGTGGGTTGGCTGCAAAACATAAAGCCAAACCTGTCGTTGGCGATGAAATGTTCACCGAAAAATAATTGAAACTCTGCCGAACGGCCTCGGGTCAATCTCTACGTAATGACCAAAACCCTTTGATTGTTCTTTCGGAGAAATACCATGGGCAGCACAGCGGATAAGGCAAAAGGTTTGAAAGACGAAGCCGTCGGTAACATCAAGCAAGGCGTCGGCAAAGTCACCGGCAACGACAAACTGCGCGCTGAAGGCGTCGTGCAGGAAAAGAAAGGCCAGGTTGAAAAAGCCGTGGGCGACACCAAGGACGCGGTGAAAAAAGCGACCAAGTAAGACTGCCATCGTGCAGCCGGACGGCCATCCACGGATGGCCGTTTTTATGTCACATGCAGTGATTAAAGTTTCGAAATTGTTTCAAGGTCGCCAAATAGGCTACCTTGATGTAGAAAACGGCCCCTGAGTCGCCCATGACCCCCCTTTTTGCGGCGAAAGGAGACGCTATGATTTTTCCGGTTCTCGATGGTCTCAAGCTCCACACAGTGCTGGTGCGCACCGTCAAGGAATTCGTCGATGACGAGATGTCCACCTACGCCTCGGCACTGGCCTACCAGATGCTGTTCTCGTTGTTTCCCTTCCTGCTGTTCCTTATCGCCCTGATCGGTTTCCTGCACCTGCCGGACTTTTTCACCTGGCTGCGCCTGCAATCGGAACTGGTGCTGCCGCCCCAGGCCCTGGAGCAGGTCAACCCGGTGATCGACCAGTTGCAGCAATCCAAGGGCGGCCTGCTCTCGGTGGGTATCGTGATTGCCCTGTGGACCGCCTCCGCTGGCGTGCGCCTGATGATGAGCGCCATGAACGCCGCGTACGACGTCGTGGAAGGCCGGCCGATCTGGAAGCGTTTTCCGCTGTCGGTTTTCTACACCATCGGCATCGCCGGCATGCTGCTGGCCGCCGCCGCGCTGATGGTGCTCGGCCCGCAGGTGATGGAATGGCTGGCCGGCCAGATCGGCATGCAGGAATTCGTGGTGACCTTGTGGACCATCGTGCGATGGCCGCTGATCGTGATCCTGCTGATGTTTGCCGTGGCCCTCATGTATTACGTGATGCCGGACGTGGAGCAGAAATTTCGCTTTATTACCCCGGGTTCGGTGCTTGCGGTGGTGGTGTGGATCGTCGCCTCCCTCGGTTTTGGCTACTACGTCAAAACCTTCGCCGACTACAACGCCATGTATGGCAGCATCGGTGCGATCATCGTGTTGCTCCTGTACTTCTACATCTCCGCCGCCGTGCTGTTGCTGGGGGCGGAGATGAATGCCGTGATCGAGCACATGTCGGCCGAAGGCAAGGAGCCAGGCGCAAAGGATTTCGATGAGCCCGCGCCCGCGCACGAAAAACAACATGTCTCCGGCCTCGGCCGCGACCACTCCAAACCCACTACCGATGAAGTCTGATCGATGATCCGTGAAATCCTGAAAATGGGCGATGAACGCCTGCTGCGTATCGCCCCACCGGTACCGCCGGAAATGTTCGACAGCCCCGAGCTGTGGCAATTGATCGACGACATGTTCCAGACCATGGAGCACGTGGGCGGCGTCGGCCTGGCCGCGCCGCAGATTGGCGTCGACCTGCAACTGGTGATCTTTGGGTTCGAAGCCAGCGAGCGCTACCCGGATGCGCCGCCGGTGCCGCAGACCATCCTGATCAACCCGTTGATCACGCCGCTCAGCCCGGTGCTGGAAGAAGGCTATGAAGGCTGCCTGTCGGTGCCCGGACTGCGTGGTGCGGTGGACCGTTACCAGCAGATTCGCTACGAGGGTTTTGATCCGAAGGGCGAGCCGATCGTACGTTTTGCCGATGGCTTCCACGCGCGGGTGGTGCAGCATGAATGCGATCACCTGATCGGCCGGCTGTACCCCTCGCGCATTACCGACTTCAGCAAGTTCGGCTTTATTGAAGTGATGTTTCCCGACATGGACCCAACCGCTGACGAGTAATCGCCGGCCCGTTGAGAACAAAATGTGGGCGGGACCAGGTTATTTGGCCGGTTTGACGAACCGCAACGTCATCCGGTCCGACTCGCCAATCGCCACATACTTCGCCTTATCCTGCTCCCCCAATTTCAACGTCGGCGGCAACGTCCAAACGCCGGCGGGATAATCCTTGGTGTCCTTCGGGTTGGCGTTGACCTCACTCTGTCCTGCCAGCTTGAACCCCGCATCGGTGGCCAGTTTCACCACCTGGGCGGTGGTCAGGTAACCGCTGTCCTTGATCGCCTCCAGCTCGGCCCCGTCCTTGGCCCGGTGATCTTCCACACCCAGCACGCCACCCGGTTTCAACACCGTGTAGAACGCGCGGAACGTGGCCTCGGCGGTATCGGCCAGCACCCAGTTATGCACATTGCGGAACGTCAGCACGGCGTCCGCAGAAGCAGGTTTGCCGAACACCGGTGCCTTGGGGTCGAACTCGACCACGACTGCCTTGGCATAGCGCGTCGGGTCGGCGGCGAATTTGTTTTTCAGGTTCTCTTCGGACGTGCGCGCATAGGCGCTGCTGCTTGGCGCTTGCACGGCGGCGATGTAATGCCCGTGATCCTTGAGCAACGGCGCCAGCAGTTCGCTGTACCAACCGCCCCCTGGGGTAATTTCGATCACCGTCTGCCTGGCGCCCAGGCCAAAGAATTCCAAGGTCTGCTGCGGGTGGCGATAGCCGTCGCGGGCGCTGTTGGCCGGGTCGCGCCAATTGCCGGCCAACACGCTGGCGTATTGCTGGGCGCTGATCGGTGCGTCGGCGGCCTGGCTGAACGTGGGAACGAGGAGTGCGGTAAGGGACAGAGCTGCAAAGGTCGCTTTCATGATCATCCGAAAAGTGGGCCACTGTGTCGCCGAGGCTAGCATGGGGCCCATACGGGGCGATCACACATTATCCGAGGACGACCTCACTAAACGATCTAAGCCCATCGCGATCATCGGTTTGTTGCGCTTGTAGCGCACCAGCCGCTCGCTGAGGGATTGCGGCAATAGCGTGTCCTGGGTGAAACCCATGCGCTGATACAAACCTTCCAGGTCCGGATGGCACAACAACCACAGCGTGCCTTGCACCTCGGCCGCCGCCGCGGCTATCAATCGCCCCGCCAACCCCTGGCCGCGATACGCCGGGTCGACAAACACGCCGGTCAACCACTGTCCGCCGACCACGGGTGTCAGGCACAGGCCGGCGACAATCTCGCTGTCGCGCGCTACCCACAAACGCCCGCCCTTGAGCGCCTTCATCGGGGAGTCATGACGGCGATAAAACTTGTTCAGCAGCGGCCACAGCGGCTCAGCCAGGGGGGCGATGTGCAGTTCGGGCATGGTGTTTGGGCAACATAATCAAGGGCCGGGGATTATAAGCGCCTTCTGTGCGGCAATAGGTGGTATACCCAGTGTTACATCCCCTGTAAGTGGAGCATGCATCATGGCCAAAGGTATGGATTCAAAGAAAGCCGCGAAGAAGAAACCGGCAAAGACCGCCGACGAAAAACGCGCCGACAAGAAAGCCAAGAAAACCGAGACAGGCCTGTTCGGTCACTGAGTTAATGATCATTCCCACGCACCCGCGTGGGAATGCCGCCAGGGACGCTCGGCGTCCCACCTGTGGCTTAGATCGCCGCCAGGGTTTCTTTCACTGCCTGCGCCTGCGGTTCAGTGGTCTTCGCCGCTACCTGCTGCTCTTGCTGCTGCTTCAAACGCTCGGCCACTTGCTTGGAAATGGCGTCCTGCTTTTCCTGCGACATGTTCTGCACATCCGCCTCGGTCAACCCCTGTTCCTTGAGCAATTGCTCACGGATACGCTCGGCCGGGGTTTTGCTCATGTAATCGGTGAAGTCTGCGCGGGCGGAGCTGGTGGCGGGGACATCCGTCGTCACCGTGGTGGCCGCTGTGCTGGCCTGCAACTGCACGCGGGTCTTGGCGAAAGCTTCGTCGATGCGATCGCCGGCCTTGTCCAGATCCTTCTGCGCGGCCGGCAGGGTCACGCTTTGCTGCGCCGCTTGCAGGGCACCGCTGTACAGCGTGCTGGCGGCGGCGTTGGCCGGGTCCATGTCGGGACGCGTGATCTTTTGAAGGGTCGACACGGCTTGGGGATTGTTGTTAACCAGCATGATCGGTCACCTGGGAAAATGTGCGGTGCCATAGCGGGAGCAAATAACATGCCGGGTCCGATAACCCCGGTTTGACTGGATTTGGCCTGGCCGCCGCGGCAAACATTGTCCCGCAGGCGGCCAACCGTTGCCGTCAATGGGCGATATGTTCCAAGGCCAGGTTGCGCGTACGCGGGCCGAACCAACTGATGGTGATCATCACGATCAGCATGCTGCTGGCAATAAACGCCAACACACCGGGTGTGCCCAGGTGTTCGAGGATAAAACCGATCAACAGGCTGCTGAACACCGTCGACAAGCGGCTGAACGAATAGCAGAACCCCACCGCCCGCGCGCGGATATTGGTCGGGAACAGCTCGCTCTGGTAGGAGTGGTAACTGAAGCTCAGCCAGGCGTTGCAGAAGGTGATCATCACCCCGCAGATCACCAGCCCCACCGCCGTGGTCTGCAACGCGAACAGGCTGCCGAAGATCACCGCACCCATGGCGGAGCCGACGATCTGCCATTTGTTTTCAAAGCGGTTGGCCACCTTCACAAACAGCAACGGCCCCAGCGGGTAGGCGAGGGTGATGATAAAGGCGTACAGCAAGCTGTGGGTCACGCTGACACCCTGGCCCGAAAGCAGTGCCGGCAACCAGTTGCCGAAACCAAAGAAGCCGATGGCCTGGAACACATGGAACACAATCAGCATCAACGCGCGGCGGCGGTACGGCGGTTGCCAGATGTCGGCAAAACGGCCACTGCCTTGCACGCTGACGGCTTCGGGTTCGGGTTCATCCAGCGGTTTGCCATGGTCTTTCCGGCAGCGCGCCTCCAGGGTGTCCATGATCCTGCCGGCTTCTTCGAAGCGACCTTTCTGCGCCAGCCAGCGCGGTGATTCCGGCAGGCGCTTGCGCAGTTGCCAGATAAACAGCGCGAACACCGCACTGCTCAGCACCACCCAGCGCCAGCCAGACACCCCGAACGGCGCCTGGGGCACCAGCCACCATGACATCAATGCCACGGCCGGCACCGACAGGAACTGGATGAAAAACGCAAAGGCGAACGCCGAACTGCGCATGCGCTTGGGCACCAGTTCAGACAGATACGCGTCGATGGTCACCAGCTCGATGCCCAGGCCGATACCCACCAGGAAACGCATGCCGATAATGCCCAGCGCGGATGTCTGAATGCCCATCAATACCGTGGCGACGGTGTACCAGATCAGCGCGAAGGTGAAGATCGCCCGGCGCCCGAAGCGGTCGGCGATGGGGCTGAGCAGGCTGGCGCCGAGGAACAGGCCGAGGAAGGTCGCCGAGGCGAACGCCGCCTGGTCGGAGAAACCAAACACGCCCTCGCTGCCGGTGTGGAAAATCCCGTCACTGATCAGGCCGGGGCTGATGTAGGCGGTCTGGAACAAGTCATACAGCTCGAAAAAGCCGCCGATCGACAGCAGCGCTACAAGGCGCCAGACCGTGGCGACGGCGGGCAGGCGGTCGATACGCGCGCTGATATGGGCGGCGCGGATCGGGTCGATGCCGTCTGTAGCAGGGAGTGCAGGCATGGCGGGGAAAACTCAGTCAGTGATGGGGATATCGAAGGTCTGAAATGCATCGTCCAGCGGATGGTAACCCAACACCCGCGTGGTTTCGCTCAGGTCCAGGCGCTTGAAACGGTTATTGGAAATGCCATGGGCGATCAGGTGTTTCACGCCCTCGGCCTCCACTGCACGCTGCAGCAGCTGCACGGCATCCCGCGGGCTGAGCCAGGCGCTGAGGTCGCGGGCGTTGTTCAGGTCGTGGGTTTCAACGAATTCGAACGCGCCGATGCGCAGGGCAATCGTCGACAGCGGGGTTTTCGCCGCGTAGTAGCCACACAGCGCTTCGCCGTAGCATTTGCTCACGCCATACAGGTTGGCCGGCATCACCTGCATGCCTGGGGTGATCTGCCGGTCTACCGGGTAGCCTTCGATGGTTTGTGCGCTGCTGGCGAACACCAGGCGCTGTACACCCGCCGCCACGGCGGCTTCGAACAGGTAGGTGGTGGCGAGGATATTGTTCGGCAGCAATTCGTCGAACGTGGCGCTGGCGTGGGGGATGCCCGACAGGTGCACGATCACATCGATGCCTTCGAGCAGGCTGGCGAGGTTGGCTTTGTCGCTGAGGTCGGCGTGCACGAAGCGGTGTTCGCCCAGGTCGAAATCAGGCGCGATGCGGTCGGTGAGGGTGAAACGGTAGCGGTCTTTCGAGGCTTCGAAAAACGTCTTGCCGATTCTGCCGCAGGCGCCGGTGAGCAGTACGTTGAGTCCTTTCACGGGCATGTCCTTAGTTATGCCCGTCGAGGGCGAAGAGCTGGAAGCCGTGGTGCTGGCCGAGGCGCTGGTAGTAGGCCGCAATGGCGGGGTAGGCCGGGCGCGCCATGGGCGTCATCTGCCAGCGGTGCACCGAGAGGCCGATGAGGATGTCGGCGAGGGTGAATTCATCGCCGGCAACAAAGGCCCCGGTTTTGCTCAGTTGTTGCTCGAGGATGCCCATCTTGTCGTTCCATCGTTGCACGGCGGCTTCAATCTGCGCCGCGTCCAGGCCGTCCGGGTTATTGCGTACCAGGGCGGTGAAAGCATCGCCCCAGGCACGGTTGAGCTCGACGGCCTGCCAGTCGATCCACTGCTCGACCCGGGCCCGTGGGGCGGGCTCGATGGGCAGCAGGTCGTGGCGCTGGTAAAGCCCCACGAGGTAGCGGCAGATGGTATTGGACTCCCACAGCACGCCGTGGTCGTCGATCAGCACGGGTATCTGCGCGTTGGGGTTCAGGGCGAGGAATTCGGCGGACTGGGTGGGCTGGAAGCCGATGCCCCAGTCTTCGCGCACGTAGTCGATGCCCAGTTCCTGGCAGGTCCAGAGCACTTTGCGCACGTTGATGGAGGACGTGCGACCCAGGATTTTCAGTGAATGTGCCATGGTGCTTTCCTTGCGATGGAGAACAGCCAATCTAGCAGGCGGGAGAAGCTACGGCGATGCCTCCGAGCGGGCGGGGTCAAAATGTGGGAGGGACTACGTGCTCTCGCGAACCTGCAACTCAAATCCCATGTCCACCACCGGCTTGGCGATCCTGTTGCCCGCCATGATCGTCAACAAATGCTCCGCCGCCCGCCGCCCGATCGCTTCCCTGGGGGTACTGATGCTGCTCAGGCGCGGCACCATGAAGGACGACGCCGGCAAGTCGTTGAAGCCCAGCACCGCGACACGTTCTGGCACTTTGATGCCGTGGCGCATGGCTTCCAGCAGCGCGCCCTGGGCCAGGTCGTCGTTGCCGAAGAAGATCGCATCCACATCCGGATGGGTGGCCAGCAGTTGCAGGAACAGCTCGCCGCCCAGGCCCACCGAGGAAGGGCGTGGTGTCAGCAGTTCCAGCGCCGGGTCGTACAGGCCCGCCTGTTGCAGCGCGCGGCGGAAGCCTTCGCCACGCAGCAGGGTGCGTTGGTCCAGTTGCGCGCCGATATACGCCAGGCGCTTGCGCCCGCGGGAGATCAAATGTGCGGCCGCGGTTTCACCCGCCGCCAGCTGCGAGAAGCCCACGCAGTTCACGCCGGCGTTGGGGTCCAGGTCCATCATGTACACACATGGCACATTGCTGGCCTCGACCATCCGTCGGGCGCTTTCGGTGCGATCGAAGCCGGTCAGCAGCAACCCCCGTGGCTGATAGGCCATGTAGTTGCGCAGCAGGTTTTCCTCTTCGTCGCGCGAATAGTGGGAGTTGCCGATCAGCACTTCAAAGCCCTTGGGCCGCAGCACCTGGTGGATGGCTTCGAGGGTTTCGATAAACAGCAGGTTGGACAGCGACGGCACCAGGACTACCACCGAATGGCTCTGGGCCGAAGCCAGGGCGCGGGCGGCGGGGTTGACCACGTAGTTGAGTTCGGCAGCGGCGTGCTGGACTTTTTCCACCAACTCGGTGGCCACGGTGCTGATGCCGCGCAGCGCGCGGGAGGCGGTAATCGGGCTGACGCCGGCCAGGCGGGCAACTTCGTTAAGGGTAGGGCGACCGGTGGTGCGGGTATTTTTATCGTTCTTGGAGGTCATCAGGCGGCTTGCCAAACAAAAATCGAGGCACTAAGGTAGCGCTGTCTCCAAAAGGCTGCAAATTATTGAACTATGGGTTGCCTGATCCGGTTCAAATGATTGGAGCGGATGCACGCGTCACTCCATAAAAATGACAAGACGGCGCGGGAAAAGCCTGTTTTTGCACTTGCCTCACCGCGTGCAAAGGTAGCGCTATCTGCGTCTTGAGGTGTTTCATGAGTCAACCTGTTACCGCCCTGGTCATCATGGGTGTTGCCGGCTGTGGCAAAACCAGCGTCAGTGAGGCCCTGTGCCGCCTGAACGGTGCCACCGCCATTGAAGGCGACAGCTTTCACCCCGCCGCGAACATCGAAAAGATGAGCGCCGGCCACCCCCTCAACGACGACGACCGCGCCGGTTGGCTCGACATCCTGTGCGATGAACTGCGCCGTTCGCTCAAGGCCGGTGAACATCCGGTACTCACCTGCTCCGCGCTGAAAAAGAAATACCGCGACCACCTGCGCGAAGCCGCGCCGGGCCTGGGCTTTGTATTCCTGGAGCTGACCCGCGAAGTCGCCGCCGACCGCGTGTCCCATCGCCCCGGCCATTTCATGCCGGCCAGCCTCATCGACAGCCAGTTCGCCACCCTTGAATCGCCCAAGGGCGAGCCGCTGACCCTAGCCCTCAACGCCAGCGAAGACAGCGTCGAGGAGTTGGCCAGGCAGACCAACGCCTGGTGGCTGGCACACGGTTTTGAACCATCCAACTGATTTTTTGCCGGAAAAGATAGCGCTATCCCCGGCAGGAAATTCAACACCCGCTTTAATAACAACAACAAACAGGAGAGACCCCCCATGTTTGGCATGTCCCACGAGTCGTACCTGCTGTTAGATGCAGTCGTTACCATCATCGGGCTGATCGTCTTGATCACCCGCTTCAAGGTTCACCCGTTTATCGCGCTGATCATCGCGGCCGGCTTCCTTGGCCTGACCTCGGGCATGCCGGTGGACAAGATCATCAAGGCGTTCCAGGACGGTTTCGGCGGGGTGCTTGGCTTTGTCGGCATCATCCTCGCGCTGGGCACCATGCTCGGCAAGATGATGGCCGAATCCGGCGGTGCCGATCAGATCGCCCAGACCCTGATCCGCGCCTTTGGCAAGGACAAGGTCCAGTGGGCCATGATGTTCGCCGCGTTCCTGGTGGGCATTCCGCTGTTCTTCGAGATCGGCTTTGTACTGCTGATCCCGCTGGTGTTTATCGTTGCGCGCCGCACCGGCGTGTCGCTGATCAAGATCGGCATCCCGCTGCTCGCCGGCCTCTCGGCAGTCCACGGCCTGGTACCGCCGCACCCGGGCCCGCTGCTGGCCATCGGGGTGTTTGGCGCCGACATCGGCAAGACCATCCTGTACGGCCTGATCGTCGCGCTGCCGACCGCCATCATCGCGGGCCCGATCTTCGGTACGTTTATCGCCAAGTACATCCCGGGCAACCCGTCCCAGGAACTGGTCGACCAACTGGCCCGCGAGCCTGAGAACAAAAACCTGCCGAGCTTCAGTATCACCCTGGTCACCGTGCTGCTGCCGGTGTTCCTGATGCTGCTCAAAACCTTCGCCGACATCGCCTTTGCCGAAGGCAACGTGGTGCGCAACTGGATGGACATGATCGGTCACCCGATCACCGCCTTGCTGCTGGCGTTGCTGCTGTCGCTGTACACCTTTGGCAGTCGCCAGGGCATCCATTCCAAGCAGATCCTCAAGCTTCTCGACGCCAGCCTTGCGCCAACCGCCGCGATCATCCTGATCATCGGTGCCGGTGGTGGCTTCAAGCAGATGCTGGTGACCAGCGGCGTGGGTGACGTGATCGGCCACATGGCGGTGAACGCACAGATCAACCCGATCCTGCTGGCGTGGCTGGTGGCGGCGGTGATTCGTGTGGCGACCGGTTCGGCCACCGTGGCGACCATTACCGGCGCGGGCATCGTAGTGCCGGTGGTGGGGATGATTCCCGGGGTTAACCGTGAGCTGCTGGTGTTGGCGACGGGGGCGGGTTCGTTGATCCTGTCTCACGTCAACGATGCGGGGTTCTGGCTGGTGAAGCAGTACTTCAACATGACCGTGGCCGAGACCTTCAAGACCTGGACGGCAATGGAGACCATCCTGTCCGTTGTGGCACTGATCTTTATCATGTTGCTGTCGTTGGTGGTCTAACCGACACACTACAAGGCAAGGGTGAAAACCCAATCAACTGTGGGAGGGGGCAAGCCCCTCCCACAGTTTGACAACATTTGTTCAGGTGGAACGGGTCAGGCTTTAGCGACCAGCCCATCCGCCCGGAACATCCCGCGAATCCCGCGCACCGCCTGGCGAATCCGGTCCTGGTTCTCGATCAGCGCGAAGCGCACATGATCATCCCCATACTCGCCAAACCCAATCCCCGGCGACACACAGACCTTCGCTTCCAGCAGCAGCTTCTTGGCAAACTCCAGCGAACCCATGGCGGCATACGCCTCGGGAATCTTCGCCCAGACGTACATTGACGCCTTGGGATTCTCCACCATCCAGCCCAGCTCATGCAGGCCCTTGACCAGCACGTTGCGGCGCTGGCGGTACTGCTCGGCGATGTCCTTCACGCACTGTTGGTCGCCTTCCAGTGCGGCAATCGCGGCGACTTGCAGCGGGGTGAAGGTGCCATAGTCGTGGTAGCTCTTGATCCGCGCCAGGGCATTGACCAGTTCCGGGTTGCCCACCATGAAACCGATGCGCCAGCCGGCCATGTTGTAGCTCTTGGACAGGGTGAAAAACTCCACCGCAATGTCCTTGGCCCCCGGCACCTGCATGATCGACGGGGCTTTCCAGCCGTCGTAGACGATGTCGGCGTAGGCCAGGTCATGCACCACCAGCACGTCGTACTGCTTGGCCAGGGCGATCACCCGTTCGAAGAAGTCCAGCTCCACGCACTGCGCAGTCGGGTTGGACGGGAAGCCGAGGATCATCATCTTCGGCTTCGGAATCGACCCACGAATCGCCCGTTCCAGCTCGGCGAAGAAGTCCACGCCAGGCACCAGCGGCACCGAACGCACCTGGGCGCCGGCAATCACGGCACCGTAGATATGAATCGGGTAGCTCGGGTTGGGCACCAGCACCGTGTCGCCCTGGTCCAGGGTGGCCAGCATCAGATGTGCCAGGCCTTCCTTGGAACCGATGGTCACGATGGCTTCGGACTCGGGGTCGATGTCCACTGCGTAGCGATCCTTGTACCAGCGCGAAATCGCCCGGCGCAGACGCGGAATGCCTTTGGAGGTGGAGTAGCCGTGGGTGTCTTCCCGTTGGGCGACGGTGACCATCTTCTCCACGATATGGGGAGGCGTGGCGCCGTCGGGGTTACCCATGCTCAAGTCGATGATGTCTTCGCCGCGCCGACGCGCAGCCATCTTCAGCTCGGCAGTGATATTGAAAACGTAAGGGGGGAGTCGATCTATGCGCGCAAAGCGGCGCGGCGAACCAAGGTCTGCCATTGTTGCCTCGAGAGTACGTAAGCGCCCGGAACCGTCCGAGCGACGTCGGCCACTGCGGTGGCCTGCGGGGCAGACAATACGGTCGATGATGGCCAGTTGTCCAGATGTGTCGGGAAATTTTCTGCGTGGAGTACTGCAAGGATATGCCCCTATACTCGATACGGGTTTGTTCCCTCATAAGAAGGAGACTGTTCAGATGGATCAGCAGACAAAACAACCGTTAGAGCCGCGCATGGAAGACGGCAAGGCCCTGGTGATCGCCGGGGTGCAAGGGCGTTATTCGAAGGCCACCGTGGGCGATATCCCCAAGTTGTGGAGTGTGTTCGACGAAAGCGTAAAACACATCAAGAAACGCGTCGGCGGGGTGACCTACGGCGTTTGCCATAACCCCAGCCACGGTGAATTCGATTACATGGCCGGGGTGGAAGTACCGTCCAAGGGCGATGTGCCGAGCAACTTCGAGTCCGTCGAACTGCCTGCGCACCACTACGCGGTGTTCCCGCACTATGGCCCGGTGCAGGCACTGGAGCAGACCTATGAGCGCATCATGTTCGAGTGGTTGCCGCACTCGGGCTACAAGGTGGCGGGGGCGGATTTCGAGCGCTATAGCGCGGATTTTGATGGGCGCAAGGGCACGGGCACGGTGGAGATCTGGTTGCCGGTGGAGCCCAAGGCTTGATGCAACACGGCTGAGCTGCCTTGGCAGTTCAGCCGCTAGCATCACTGGCTGAGCAGGCGCCCGATGAAGGATGCGCGCGAGGTGTGCAGGATACCGCTGCTTTGTAATGTGCTATTGACCGTCACCCACTCCACCCGGTTGATTTCGGTGTGCTCAGGTCTTCCTTGTGGGTCTCGCCACGCATCCGCGATGCCTCCTATACCGAAGGTAGCGTCCGGCTGACTGTTCGGATTGAACCGCAGCAGTCGGACGATGCTGCCATTACCGTAGCGAGCCAATACCACAATTTTCCCATCGGGCTGGACCAGTCCACTGGTGTAGTTACCGTAGCTGGCTTCGCTTTCCAGAGGTTTCCCTTCATTAAATTGTGGATCAAGTTGGCCGCTGGCAAGCAGAACGGCTACGAAGTTCATCCCTCGCGGGATCCCGAAACTGCCACCTATGACAACGATTTGGCCATTCCGGTCCTTGGCAAGCGCATCGACTTTTCTGTCTTCATTGGTCGTAAATGGCAATACGACAACGCCTTGGCTGCCAAAACTGTGGTCCAGTTCGCCGTCGTGCAGAAGCCCTAGAATATGGGCCTTCCTTGCACTGGAACCGGCAAAGACAAAACCGCGGTCGGTAATCAACACCCTATCGAGTCGGGTGTTGGGTGCTTCAATCGGACCCTGATTTCCGAAGTTGCTTTCCTGACCGTTGCTGTTGAGTTGGTAGATGAAGCTGGTTTCAGCATCATTGAATACAACGACGATATGCCCGGTGGCCTGCACTGCAATAGCGCCGGCTATCAACAAATGCGGGTTGAATGAATCGCCCAGTTCAGTTGTACCTTTATCGCCAAACGAAAAGTCCACAGTGCCCTGATCGGCATTGAATCGAGTAACACATGCAGTGTACAGGTCTCCCTGTGCGCTCAATAAGAGGGGCTTGTTATCACGCTGAATGAGCAGGTCCACGAGGACAAAGGTGTTTGGAACGGGGGTCATCCAAACCCCGTAATTCTTATCCAGTTCCCCGGCAAGCGTGTGTTTGCTGACAACGATAACTTTGGTTTTTTCAACAGCCGTCAGGCCCACCGTAATCGTCGAACCGTCGCTAAGTACACGGGACAGTCCGCCCGAAGGCTCTGCGATAACCGTGCCGTCTTTAGGCATTGAGTTGCCAAAGGATAGGTCTGGGTGCCCTGCGGTGTTTCGCCTTTTTTTCGTTGATGGGGTACTCATGGTCGTTCTCCATACCGGAAGTCGCGAGTTTCCACTCCTGCTCGTTGCTAACCATGAGCGACAACGTTGGCATTCCAGTACAGGGCAATGAACAATGTTTGTATAGCTGTGAAATCTGACAGTAGACACCGAGGGCCGGGTATCAGTTAGGCTTCAAGTGTCACTCGGCAAACACCCACCTCAACCTCCGCTCATACCCAATCCGGCCCTTATACGCCTCCCCACTGTCCACCCATCCTGCGCCCAGATACAACCCCATCGCCGCCACATTGTCCGTGTCCACCGACAACTCCAGCGCCTTGATCTGCGGCCACACCTGCAATGCCGCCGCCGGCAAGGCTTGCAAACAGGCCTTGCCGAATCCACGCCCTTGCTGCTGCCGATCCACCTGCAATGCATGCAGCGTTGCGCTGTGTTCATCGGCCCAGTGGGGCAGGCAGGGTGGGCGTTTAAGCAGGAGGAAGGCCACCGGAGTGTCGTCGGCCAGCAGGGCAAAGCCTTTGACGCCGGGGCTGGGCTTGGCCAGGAGCGAATTGAGGGCGCAATACATGTCGCCGCAAAACGGCAGCTGTTCAGGGTGAACTTCGATGGCGCTAACGTGCTGTTGTTGCACGGCATTCAGCGTCTCGTAGGCGACAAGGCGGGTTTGCATCGGCGTGTCCGAACAGCGGCAAGGAAGGGCGCAGTCTATCGGGTTTGTGCTGGACGACATTATTTTTCAACGGGCTGTCGATTTGCCCGAGGGCCGTTCGACTAAGGGTGTCTTCCGTGATTTTCCAACCCGAAGGAGTATCACCATGAGTACCGCCATCAACACCCTGATCGAGCAATGGAAGCAAGCCGTGCTTTCCCGGAATATCCATGAGATTGTCAGCTATTACGCCGACGATATCGTCTCGTTCGACGCCGTGACCGCCCTGCAGTTCAAAGGCAAGGCGGCCTATCGTGCGCACTGGGAGGCCTGCATGGAGCACTGCCCCGGCCCGGGCATTTTCGAGTTCCACGAACTGCGTATCGTCGAGTCCCAGGACAGCGCATTCGCCCACTGGCTCGCCCACTGCGGCGGCGCCGGGCCGGACGGTGAAGTGAAGGCCTGCTGGATGCGGGTGACCGCCGGTTATCAACGTTTCGACGGCGAATGGAAGGTGGTGCATGAGCATTGGTCGGCGCCGTTCGACATGGCAAGTGGCACGGCATTGTTCAACCTGAAACCTTGAGCGCCGCGAACTATAGTCAATAGTCCGAAGACGGAGACGCACATGAAATACCTCTGCCTGATCTACAGCAACGAGCAGGTGCTGCACACCTCGCCGGACAGCCCCGCAGACCCGGAGTGTCTTGCCTATGCGCAGTCCCTCCAAAAAAGTGGCCGTATGCTCGCCGCCGAGCCGTTGGAGTCGGTGACCACCGCCACCACGGTGCGCATGCGCAACGGCAAGTTGTCGATTACCGACGGGCCGTTTGCCGAAACCAAGGAGCAGCTCGCCGGGTTCTACCTGATCGAGGCGCGGGACTTGAATGAAGCGATCCAGGTGGCCGGTGGGATTCCGGCCGCCCGGGTCGGCAGTGTGGAAGTGCGCCCGGTGCGCCAATTGAATCTCTGAACACAACAACCATAACGCTTGAGGAGGTTTAGCCATGCCTACGCAACCTGCCGAATTTGAACTGTCCATCAGCCGCGTGATCGATGCGCCGCGCAGCCGGCTGTTCCGCGCCTGGACCGAACCCGCGTTGTTGCAACAATGGTGGGGCCCCCACGGCATGACCACCCCCGAGTGCGAAATGAACCTGTGGGTCGGCGGGCTGTTTCGCACCCTGATGCGCGCGCCGGATGGCAGCGAGTACCCGACCCAGGGCGTGTTCCTGGAGATTGTCGCCCCTCGGCGCCTGGTGTTTACCGACGCCTATACGCCGGGCTGGATCCCTTCGGGCAAACCGTTCATGACCGCCGAAGTGACGCTGCAGGAAGTCGAGGGTAGCAAGACCCTCTACACCGCCCGCGCGATGCACTGGAGCGCCGAAGACAAGCAGGCCCACGAAGCCATGGGCTTTCACGACGGCTGGGGCCAGAGCCTGGACCGCCTGGTGACGCTGGTGACCCAGGGTATGCGCGATTGACGCCTCCCATCGAGGCGATCTACCGCAGTGAGTCCCGGCGCGTCCTCGCCACCCTGATCCGCCTGCTGGGGGATTTCGACCTCGCCGAAGAAGCCTTGCACGAGGCGTTCTTCGTCGCGGTCGAGCGCTGGCCGCAAGAGGGGGTGCCGGACAACCCACGGGCCTGGCTGGTGTCGACCGGACGCTTCAAGGCCATCGACCGTTTACGCCGCCAGGCCCGCTTTACCCCGTTATTGCAGGCGCAGGCCGATGCACTGGAAGCCGCTGACTGGAGCGTTGAGGACGTGGAAGACGACCGCCTGCGCCTGATCTTCACCTGCTGTCACCCGGCGCTGGCGGCCGACGCCCAGGCGGCGCTGACCTTGCGTGAGATCTGCGATCTCACCACCGAAGAAATCGCCCGCGCCTTTCTGGCCACCCCGACCACCATCGCCCAACGCATCGTGCGCGCCAAGGGCAAGATTCGCGAGGCCAAAATCCCTTATCAAGTGCCGTCGCTGGCCGAGCTGCCCGAGCGCCTGGACAGCGTGCTGCGGGTGATTTACCTGGTGTTCAACGAAGGCTATTCGGCGTCCATGGGCGCGGACCTTACGCGCGAGGACCTGACCCGCGAAGCCATTCGCCTCGGCCGCTTGCTCCTGGAATTGCTGCCGGAGCCGGAAGTGATGGGCCTGCTGGCGCTGATGCTGTTGCACGAATCCCGCCGGGCGGCGCGCACCTCGGCCAGCGGCGAGCTGGTGTTGTTGGATGAACAGGATTGTTCGCGGTGGGACGCGTCGCTGATGGCCGAAGGTTGTGGGCTGGTGGAGCAGGCATTGAGCCGTCGCGGCTTTGGCCCGTACTGCCTGCAAGCGGCGATTGCAGCGGTGCATGCCGAAGCGCCCAGGGCCGGGGAAACGGATTGGCCGCAGATTATCGGGCTCTACGATGTGTTGCTCAGGGCCGTGCCGTCGCCGGTGATCGAGTTGAACCGCGCCGTGGCGGTGGCCATGGGCGAAGGGCCGTTGGCGGGGCTGCAGTTGGTGGAAGGCATTCTGGCGCGCGGGGCGTTGCTGGATTACCACTTGGCACATTCGGCGCGGGGCGAGTTTTGCCGGCAGTTGGGGCGGGTGGAAGAGGCCCGGGCAGCCTACGAAAAAGCCCTGTCGCTGACCCGGCAAATCCCGGAAAAACGCTTCCTGAAACACCGCCTGGCCGAACTCAATCTCCCCAAGCAATGAAGATCAAAAATGTGGGAGGGGGCAAGTCCCCTCCCACATTAATCTCAATTGTCTGAAAAAAATCACTCCAGCATCTTCCCCAACAACCAACTCCCCGCCGGCCCCGGCGGATGGTGTCGGGACCACAGTGCATCCACGGCTACCGAGCGCGGCCAACCCCGGGCCTTGAGTTCGACCAGTTGCCCACCACCAAAGCGCTCCACCAGCCAGCGCGGAATCGGTGCCCAGCCAAACCCCAACTGGGCCATCTCCAACAGCATCAGGTAACTGGGGGCCGACCACACACGGCCATTGGCGCGGGTTTCGTTCGGGTTGATGATGCTGGCCAGGCGCAATTCGCGGTGCTGTTGCAGGGTGTGCGCGGTGAGGGTACCGACGCCCGCCAGCGGATGTCTGGGTGACACGAACAGGGCAATTTCCGTGCGCTCGTCCACGGGCGCGCGGGTCAGGTCCGGCGGATACTCTTCCTGGTGTTCAATAAACGCAATCTGCGCGCGACCGCTTTGGACCAGGGCGATCAGGTCTTCGCATTCGGCGATCAGGCATTCCAGCTCCAGGTCCGGGTAGCGCTGTTCAAAGGCGCTGAGGGCGACCTCGAAACGGTCGGACTGGTAGGTATCGGACATGGCGATACTCAGCTTCGGCTCCAACCCCTGGGCCAACTGGCTCGCCGCCAATTCCAGCCGGCTGCTGGCCTCCAGCACCTGCTCGGCGCGTTGCAGCAACACATGGCCCGCCGGCGTCAGCGTCGGCTTGCGGCTGCTGCGATCGAACAGCACCACATCCAGGTCAATCTCCAGGCTCGCCACGGCCGCGCTGACGGTGGACTGGCTCTTGCCGAGCTTGCGCGCCGCCGCCGAGAACGAGCCTTGGGTGGCCGCCTGCACAAACGCCTGCAGCACTTCGTTAGAGGCCATGACTATCGCCTTGATCGATGGTTATTGGTTATGAAGTATCGAGTCAAAGGCTAATGATGACAACCATCGTCACTCACGGAGCCGGGTCATGAACCCTACCAAGTCGATTACTGAACGTGTTTGCCAGGCCATTGGTTTCGAAGCCCTGGCATTGTTGATCTGCACCCCGTTGCTGGCGTGGATCATGGACAAGCCTGCCCTGGAGATGGGCATGGTCACCCTGGCGATCAGCCTGTTGGCGCTGGCCTGGAACGTGATTTTCAACGGCCTGTTCGACCGCCTCAAGGCGCGCCTGCAACTGGCCAGCAACGGTTGGACCCGCGTGCTGCACGCCTTGATGTTTGAAGGTGGGTTGATCCTGGTGTGTGTACCGCTGATTGCCGCCTGGCTGAACATCAGCCTGGTGCAGGCGTTTATCCTCGACATAGGCGTACTGCTGTTTTTCCTGCCGTACACCTATGTGTATCACTGGGGGTATGACGTACTGCGCGACAAGCTCCTACAGAAACATGCCGCCCGACGCCTCGATACGCTGGCCGGTGATCCAGGCACTACCGTCGGCGAGCAGGCTGGCAATCGCGCCGCCGATATCGTCCGGTAACCCGGCGCGGCCCAAGGCGGTATTGCTGGCGACCATGGCGTTGAGGTTGGCGTTGTCGCGCACGGCACCACCGCCGAAGTCGGTTTCAATGGCGCCGGGGGCCAGGATGTTAACGCTGATGCCACGGCCGCCCAGCTCTTTGGCCTGGTAGCGGGTCAGCACTTCCATCGCGCCTTTCATGGCGGCGTAAGCGGCGTAGCCGGGCAGGCTGAAACGCGCCAGACCGCTGGAAATATTGACGATGCGCCCGCCGTCGTGGATCAACGGCAACAGCTGTTGGGTCAGGAAAAACGGACCCTTGAATTGGATCGCCACCAATTGATCGAACTGCGCTTCGGTGGTCTCGGCGAAGCTGGCGTGAATGCCGATACCGGCGTTGTTGATCAGAAAATCGAAGCGGTCTTGTGCGAAAACGTCCTTGAGTACGCCAGCAATCTCACCGACGAAATCAGCAAATGTCGCGCTCTGGCTCACGTCCAGTTTCAGCATCGCGGCACGGCCGCCCAGCTGTTCGATCTGTGCGACCAATGCCTGCGCTTCATCGGCCTTGCTGTGGTAAGTGCCAATGATGTCGACGCCTTGTGCCGCCAGGTGCAGGGCGGTGTTTTTGCCCAGGCCACGGCTGGCCCCGGTGATCAATGCGATTTTACGGGTCATGGTGCAGTCCTCTGATGTGATCGTGGGAATAAGTGTATTTGTCCGTGGATAACGTGATAAACAGCGCTATACCGGAATCACTGGCCGAATAAGGCGAACAATCCCATGAACAAACTGGAGCTGCTGCGCACCTTTGTGCGCGTCACTGAGCTGTCGAGTTTCACCGGTGCCGGCGAGAGCCTGGGCCTGCCGCGCTCCACGGTGTCGGAACATGTGCAGGCGCTGGAAGAGCTGCTCGGCGCCCGCCTGTTGCAGCGCACCACGCGCAAGGTGCAGGCCACCCAGGATGGCCGCGTGCTGTATGAGCGCAGCAAGGATTTGCTCGCGCACATGGAGGAGTTGGAAGGGCTGTTTCGCCAGGACGAAGCGCAACTGGCCGGGCGGATTCGGGTGGACATGCCCAACATGATGGCGCGGGACTTGATCCTGCCGCGTCTGCCGCAATTCATGGACGCGCATCCGCTGATCGAACTGGAGATCAGCACCACCGACCGCCAGGTCGACCTGCTCGCCGAAGGCTTCGATTGCGTGCTGCGCGTGGGCGCGCAGCCGGACCAGAGCGTGGTGGCGCGGCTGCTGTGCAGCATGCCGATGATCAACTGCGCGAGCGCCACCTACCTGCAACGCTACGGCGTGCCCCGGACACTGGCCGACCTGGCCGACCATCACCTGGTGCATTACGTGCGGCCGTTGGGTTCACGCTCGGCGGGGTTTGAGTACGTGCAGGGCAACAAGGTGCTGCGCATTCCCATGGGCGGGCGGGTCACGGTCAACAGCACCGATGGCTACAAGTCCGCCTGCCTGGGCGGTTTCGGGATTATTCAGGTGCCGGCCCTGGGCATGGGTGACGAATTGGCCAGCGGGGAGCTGGTGGCGGTCCTGCCGGACTATCCGGCCCCGCCGCTGGATGTGTCCCTGCTCTACGCCGGGCAGCGGCATCTACCCCTGCGGGTGCGGGTGTTCATGGACTGGCTGGCGACCATTCTGCATTCGCAGCTTTAACGCCGCGCCGACAGCTGTTGCGGCGCGAGGAAGGCGTCGTGGAAGTAATCGCGAAATGCCTGCATTGCCGGGGTAAAGGCGCGTTCGCGGTGCCAGGCCAGGCCGACGCTCATGGGCGTGACGGGGTCGGTGACGGTCAGGGTTTCGATGCGCTTGCCTTCCAGCGACCAGGGCCGGTGCACCAGGTCCGACAGGATCGCCACGCCGCTGCCATTGGCAACCATGCTGCGCACCGCCTCCACCGAACTGGTGCGCAGCCGCACCTTGGGCGTTTGCCCGGCCTGTTCCCAGTACCGCATGGCGCTGTGTTCGGCCTCATCGACGGTGAGCAGGATGTACGGCTCCTGCGCCACATCCGCCAGGCTCACCGCACCGCGTTCGCACAATGGGTGATGGCTGGGCAGCCATAAACGACGTTCCGAGTTGAACAGGATTTCCGAGACGATCGCCGGGTGTGTGAGGTTCGCGGTGAGGACCACGGCCATGTCGAACTGGCCATCGAGCAGACCCTGTTCGATGGCCTGGCGCTCCTGCTCGAACACCTCCAGGGTCACATCCGGGTGCCAGTGCTCCATGCGCTGCAGGTGGTGCGGCAGGAAGTAACCCAGCACCGTGTAGCTGGCCGCCAGCCGCAGCACGCCGCTGGCGCGGTAGTCGGGCAACGGGCTGTTCAGCGCATCGTCGACACTGCGCACAATCACGTAGGCGCGGTTGAGAAAGTGCCGCCCGGCATCGGTCAGGTTCATGCCCTGGGCCGAGCGCACAAACAGTTGCCCGCCGAGCAGGGCTTCCAGCTCCTTGATCGCCGTGGTCACGGCAGACTGGGAGATGTTCAGATGAATCGCCGCCTGGGAAATCTGGCCGATTTCGGCGGTGGCCACGAAGTAGCGGATTTGGCGCAAGGTCAGGGACATGGCTTTATCTGATTTTCAGAAGATGAGCCATCTGATAATAGATCTTCCCAAGGGGTCAAGCCGCAGCCTACTTTCGAGCATCACCTTTTGGCGGAGCGTCCCCGATGCAGGCAGTGGATTTCAATTCAGACATGGGCGAAGGCTTCGGTCCCTGGACCATCGGCGACGGCGTCGACGCGGAGCTGATGGCCTATATCAGCTCGGCCAATATCGCCACCGGCTTCCATGCCGGCGACCCCGGCACCATGCGCCGCACCGTCGCGCGGGCCAAGCAATTGGGGGTGGCCATCGGCGCGCATCCTGGCTTTCGCGACCTGGTGGGTTTCGGTCGTCGACATATCCATGCGCCGGCCCAGGAACTGGTGGACGACATGCTCTACCAACTGGGCGCCCTGCGCGAAATCGCCCGCGCCCAGGGCATGACCCTGCAACACATCAAGCCTCATGGCGCGCTCTACATGCACCTGGCCCGCGACGAAGAAGCCGCGCGCCTGCTGGTACAGAACCTGCAAATCATCGAGCCGACGCTGTTGCTGTACTGCATGCCCAACTCGGTGATCTGGCGCGTGGCCAAGGAACTCGGGCAGCCGGTGGTGCGCGAATTCTATGCCGACCGTGAGTACGATCTCACCGGCTCCATTGTGTTTACCCGCAACGTACGTGCGCTGGATCCGGCCACGGTCGCGGCCCGTGTCCTACGGGCGTGTCAGACGGGGCTGGTGCGTACCGTAGAAGGCGAAGACCTGTTTATTGAATTCGACTCCATCTGCCTGCACAGCGATACCCCCGGCGCGCTGGAGTTGGTGGAGGCCACCCGTGAAGCGTTGGACCAGGCCGGCATCACAGTCAAAACCCCCTAATAAGATCGTACGTTTACTTTTTTGCCTGCCTTTCTATAACGATTCCAAGAGGAACAGACATGGCTGAAACGTCCCCCATCCGCTACAGCTTCGGCGGTGATGAACACCTGTTCGCCGAAGTCAGCGAGAGCATGTCCCTTGAGGCTTTTTTCAAGGGCATGGCCGTGACCCGTGCCGTGGAACGCCTGGCGCTGGAGGGCGTGCTGGATGTGTGCCTGGCCAATGCCTCGTTCCAGATTCGCTTCGACCCCGACCGCATCGCCCCCCATGTGCTGCTCGACGCCGTGCAGAGCGCCGAAGCCCAGGCCGTGGCCGAGCGCACCCTGCACACGCGCATCATCGAAATCCCGGTGCTCTATAACGACCCCTGGACCCATGAAACCCTGATGCGCTTTCGCGACCGCCATCAAGACCCCGGCGCCACCGACCTGGAATACGCCGCGCGCATCAATGGCCTGGCCGATGTCGAGGCGTTTATCGCCGCCCACAGTGGTGCGCCGTGGTTTGTCTCGATGGTGGGTTTTGTCGCGGGCTTGCCGTTCATGTTCCAGATGGTCGAGCGCGAGCGGCAGTTGCAGGTACCCAAGTACCTGCGCCCGCGCACCGACACGCCGAAGCTGACGCTCGGCCATGGCGGTTGCTTCGGTTGCATCTACTCGGTGCGCGGCGCCGGCGGCTACCAGATGTTTGGCGTGACCCCGGCACCGATCTACGACCCGGCGCAGCAGCTGGCCTACCTCAAGGCGCATATGGTGTTTTTCCGGCCGGGTGACATCGTGCAATTCAAACCCATCGACCGGGACGCCTACGACCTGGCGGTTGCCGAGGTGGAGGCAGGACGTTTCGACCTGCGCATTCGCCCGGTGGAATTTTCCCTCGATGCGTTTCTCGCCGACCCCATCGGCTATCCGAAAACCCTGCAGGAGGCGCTGGCATGATCAAGGTCCTCAAACCCGGCCTCGCCACCTCTGTGCAGGACCTGGGCCGCGAAGGTTATTACCACCTGGGCATTCCGCCATCGGGTGCTTTGGACCAATACGCCCTGAGTGCGGCCAATCATCTGGTGGGTAACCCGGTAGGCGCTGCCGGCCTGGAATGCACCTTGATCGGGCCGGAACTGGAGTTTCAGCGCGATACCCTGGTCGCGCTCAGCGGTGCGTTGATGTCGCCGCGCCTGGACGGTGAAGTGGTGCATCAGGACACCGCGTTCCAGGTACGTGCCGGGCAGGTGCTGCGTTTCGAATTTCCCAAGGCCGGTGCCCGCACTTACCTCGCCGTCGCCGGTGGCATTGACGTGCCGTTGGTGCTTGGCAGCCGTTCCACCTACACCCTCGGCGCCCTTGGTGGTTTCCACGGGCGACGCTTGCAGGCAGGCGATGAGCTGCCCATCGGTGAAGCCAGCGGTCTCGGGCGGGCAGGCAACAGTTTGCCGATGGCATTGCGCCGCTCGGTGGGCGGCGATGTCACGTTGCGCGTGGTGCCGGGGCTGTATTACGAGCGCTTGACCGCGGGTGCCAAGCGCAGTTTTTTTGCCGAACCGTGGACGGTCGGCTCCGAGGCGGACCGCATCGGCTACCGCTTCAAGGGCGGCAGTGCGCTGAGCTTTGAACCGCGTGAGCAGCCGTTCGGCGCGGGGTCGGATCCGTCGAATATCGTCGACAGTTGCTACCCCATCGGTTCGATACAGGTACCGGCGGGGCTGGAGCCGATTGTGCTGCACCGCGATGCGGTATCCGGCGGTGGCTACGCGATGATTGGCACGGTGATCAGTGCCGACCTGGACTTGATCGGGCAGATGCAGCCGAACCAGCGGGCGGGGTTTGTGGCGGTGACGTTGGAGCAGGCACTGGAGGCGCGGCGGGTGTACAATAAGCGGCTCAAGGCCATGGCGGGACTCTTCAACAACTGACAGGACACACATCCAAATGTGGGGGGGAGCAAGCCCCTCCCACATTTTCAATCTTGGCTTGGTCAGAAGAGTTGGGTGAACAGCCAGTAGAGGCTGCCCGACAACACAATCGCCGCCGGCAAGGTGAGCACCCACGCCATCAGCAAATTGCGGATGGTCCGCATCTGCAGCCCACCCCCATTGGCCACCATGGTCCCCGCCACACCCGACGACAACACGTGGGTGGTCGACACCGGTAGACCGAACATATCCGCTGCGCCAATGGTCAGCATCGCCACCGTCTCGGCCGAGGCGCCCTGGGCGTAAGTCAGGTGAGTCTTGCCGATCTTCTCGCCCACGGTGACCACGATGCGCTTCCAACCGACCATGGTGCCGAGCCCCAGGGCGATGGCCACGGCGATCTTGACCCACAGCGGAATAAAGCGCGTGGCATCGTCGATCTGTTGCTTGAACAGTTGCAGCTTGCCTTGGGTGTCGGCGTCGAAATTGCCGACCTTGCCTTTGTCCATCAGGCGAATGGTTTCGCTGCTCAGGTACATGTCGTTACGCACGTTGCCCACGGCTTCGGCGGGGACTTTGGCGAGGGAGCCGTAGCCTTTGACCTGGTCACCGATCTGGCCGGCGAGGGCGGCGAGGGCCGGAATCAACTCGGGTGTGGCTTCCTTGGTACGCATGTAGGTCGACAGCACCGGCCGCGGGTCACCCGCCAACGCCCGCGGCGCTGTTTTCATCAGCGCCACCTGGGTCACTTCGGCGACTGCGGCGAACTGCAACGACTGTTCGGCCGGCATGGTGCGGTTCAGCGCATAGGCCATGGGCAGGGTGCCCACCAGGATCAGCATGATCAGGCCCATGCCTTTTTGCCCATCGTTGGAGCCGTGGGCAAAGGACACGCCGGTGCAGGTGGCGATCAGCATGCCGCGGATCCACCACGGCGGCGGGGTGTCGCCCTTGGGGGCCTTGTACAACGCACGGTTTTTCACAAAGGCGCGCAGGGCCAGCAACAGCAAGGCGGCGAAGGCGAAGCCGATCAGTGGCGAGAGCAGCAGCGCATAACCGATCTTGATCGCCTGGCTCCAATCCACACCGCTGGTGCCGTCACGCCCGTGCATCAAGGCATTGGCCACGCCGACGCCGATGATCGAACCGATCAGGGTGTGGGACGACGAGGCCGGCAAACCCAGCCACCAGGTGCCGAGGTTCCACAGGATCGCGGCGATCAGCAAAGCGAAGATCATCGCGAAGCCGGCCGATGAACCCACCTGCAGAATCAGCTCCACCGGCAGCAAGGCAATGATGCCGAACGCCACCGCGCCGCTGGACAGCAGCACACCGAGGAAATTGAAGAAGCCCGACCACACCACCGCAAACTGCGGCGGCAGCGAGTTGGTGTAGATCACCGTCGCCACCGCGTTGGCAGTGTCGTGGAAACCGTTGACGAACTCGAAACCCAGGGCAATCAACAGCGCCACACCCAGCAGCAGGAACGGCGTCCACGTGGTGAGCTGGGCGCCCATTTCGTGCATGTCGTGCATGAGGCTGTAGGCGGTAAACAACAGGCCCATGGCAAGCACGGCAAAGAAAACGATCACCGTCACCAGGCCGGGTTTCTTGTCCAGGCGCGGTTTTGAGTCGACGGAGGATGAGTGCGTGGAGGCAGTCAGGGAAGGGGTGGCCATGCCGGGGCATCCGTGTGGGGAGGATGCCGCTCATATTCATTGCAGAATGTTACAGCGATGCTGCCGCAAATCATTGTTTAGGTAATTGGATCTGCCACTGGTCTACAAAACACCGTAGTCCTTATGGGGGAGGGGCGGTGCGACGATTCGACCGTTGATTGCATTTCAATTTGAAAACTTGCGAAACGCCCAGCGCCCGGCGATCAGCGTGAAGGTCGCGACCAACGCCACCAGGATCCAGAACCCCTCGGGGTCCTGTGAAAGTGGCACACCGCCCACGTTCATGCCGAAAAAACCGGCGATGATATTGATCGGCAACGCCAGCACCGTCACCACGGTAAGGGTGAACAGCGTGCGGCTGCTTTGCTCGTTGAGGTTGGCGGCGATCTCTTCCTGCAGCAGCTTGATCCGTTCGCCCAGCGCCGTCAGGTCGTTGATGATCAGCGCAAACTCCTCGGTGGATTTGCGCAACTCCTTCACGTCTTCCTTTTGCAGCCATTGCGGCGGGCGGTTGAGCAGGCGCAGCAGCGAACCCGGCTCCAACGCGAGCAGGCGTTGCAGGCGCACCAGCACCCGGCGCGCCGCCCCCAGTTCCGCGCGGTTGGTGGACAGGCGCGAGGACAGCAACTGGTCCTCGATATGGTCGACGCTGATGCTGGTCTTGCGCACGATCTGGGTCAGCACTTCCCCCTGGTCGCGCAGCAGGTGCACCAGCAACTCCAGCGGCGAACGAAAGCGTTCGCCGGCCTTCACCGACGAGCGCAGCTTGTCCACCGAGTGCAAGGGTTGCAGGCGTGCGCTGATCAACAGCCGGCTGCGGGCGCAGACCCACAGCGTGGAAATATCCGACGAAACCATGCTGCTGAAGTTGAACACCACGTCGTTGACCACCGCCAGCAAGGCTGAGTCGACGTGTTCGATACGGGTGGAGCGCGAGCCTTCGTGCAGGGCCTCGAAGAATTCTTCGGGTAAATCCAGGTTGGCCTGCATCCAGCGTTCGCAGGCGGCGTGGGCCAGGTTCAAGTGCAGCCACAGGAACTCTTCCGGGTCGGCGGGTTGCTGCAAGGCCGCGAGGGCCGCGGCCGAATCAATCTGTTCGCCCTTTTCACCGGGACGAAAACGAAAACCGTAAAGCAAGCCAAACAGGTCGGAGTCCTGGTGGCTGTGGTCGAGGCTGTGGTTCATGGAGACTCGCAGAGAAAGCGCCTGTAGGACGTTTCACAGGTTCGCGTGGGCGAATCATTGCAAGGAGGTATGACAGTTATATGACGTTTTAACGCTGCGCATAAAAAAACGCGCCACCCGGAGGTGGCGCGTTTTTTCGAGGATCAACTCAAGTGTCTTGCTTGTTTTCCAGCACCGCGCCGGTCTTGGCGTCGAGCTTCACTTCAAAGCGCTTGCCGGCGGTGTCGGTCAGGTCGACTTCGTAGACCAGTACCCCGTTTTTGTGGTCCAGCTCGGTGTCGGTGATGCTGCTACCGGCGTGGGTGGCCACGGCGGCGGCGTTGAGTTTCTCGAACGGCATCACGGCGCCGGACTTGAGCAGGCCTTCAATCTGGTCCGGGCGAACATCGGCCTGGGCCAGGCCGGCGGTCAGGGTCAGGGCGGTGGCGGCGAACAGGGCGGTCAGGGTTTTCATGGTGTGTGTCCTTCTCTGGTGAGCTGTTTAAGTGGCGCCAGATTAACCGGCGCAACTTAACTCATCCTTAATGGCGCACTGACACCAATGCCCGACTCACTCAGTACTTATAGTCGTTCAGCAGGTCCTGAACGCTGGACGACGGCCAGCGCTTGTAGAACTTCAGCAGTTCGGCGGCGCGGTTGGTGAAGATACCGTCGACGCCGGCTTTCATCACTTTGTCGAAATCGACCGGCTCATCCACGGTGTAGACGTGTACCAGCAGGCCCTTGTCGTGGGTCAGCTTGTTCATTTCAGGTTTCACCAGGTCGGTGTAGCTCTGGTCGCCATGGGCGGTCAGCTCAGCCGATGGGCCGGTGCCGATGGCGCCGAGGCTCTTGGCTTCGTCGACCCACTTTTCGAACTCGGCAGCGTCTTTCGGCTCTTGCTTGGCGTAATAGGCGGCCTTGGTCGGTTCGCCGGATTCGGCAAAGGTCTGCGTGGATTTCGGCTCGATGCTGCCCGGGCCAACCCACAACAGCAGGATTTTCGGGGTGTTCGGCATCTCTTTCTGCAGCTCTTTCAAGCTGTCTTTTTCAAACGTCTGCAGCACCACACGACCCTTGCCCTGGCCGACGCCGGTGTTGCTCTTGCCCAGCTTGGAGCCGGCGGAGCTCAACCAGCCTTTATCCAGCAGCTTGTTTTTCAGGTCGGCTTCGATACCCGGGAATTGCTTGGGTTCCTTGGTTTCGATGTACAGGCCGGGTTTGTGCTGCGGGTTGCCTTCGGCGATCTTGATGATGTCGTCCAGGCTCAGGATCTTCAGGCCAACGAAACCTGGACGCGCACGGTCCGGGTAGGCAGCGTTGAACCAGCTGCCGGCGTCGAGGGTTTGCAGTTCTT
The DNA here is from genome assembly GCF_049132125.1 of Pseudomonas sp. NFX5. Lineage (NCBI taxonomy): Bacteria > Pseudomonadati > Pseudomonadota > Gammaproteobacteria > Pseudomonadales > Pseudomonadaceae > Pseudomonas > Pseudomonas sp. NFX5. The sequence continues at coordinate 1,002 of NZ_JAFMZG010000010.1, read as the reverse complement.
TCCAGGTGAACTCGTTGGCCGGGGCGTCCTTGCGCTCAGGGAACTTGGTGGCCACGTCGGTGGTGCGCTGCAGGTTGTTGTCGTGCAGGGCGAACAGCACGCCGTCCTTACTGCGCTGCAGGTCCAGTTCCAGGTAGTCGGCACCCAGGTCGCGCGCGACTTTGTAGGCGGCGGCGGTGGATTCCGGCGCGTCGTAGGACGCGCCACGGTGAGCGATCACGGCGGGGTAGGGAATGCCTTCGTTTGTCGCCAATTCAGCCGGGCTGATCGGTTCGGCAGCCTGTGCCTGGCCGAGGCCAAGCGCCAGTGCGAGCAGCAGGGCGCTCTTGGAAAACGTGACAGGCATATGCGAAGTCCTTTCGTGGAGGTAGCTTTGAGAAGGCCTCCTTTTTAACAATTGATTGCGAAAGGCGCTATCACCAAACCGACATTAACGTGCGCACGTGCCAATTTTCTCGGTTTTTTTGCGCGGCATTGCAGTACTCTTGCTCGCAGCCGCCCCGCTAGAGGACGGTATTTTCTGCCACGCGTGTAAGCCATCTTTCCAGTCCCTGTGGGACTTTTCAGTGAGGTTTACCATGCGCATCACCTCCGAGCTTATCTGCCAGGCCGCCGACCAACTCCACGGTTTTGTTGGCCTCAACCGCAAGACCGGCCAGTACATCGTGCGTTTCAGCGAAGATTCCTTCGGCATGGACGTGGCCGACGACGGCATTATCCCCACCGCTGAATTTGTCTGGCTGCCGGCCCCCGAGCAGACCATGACCCTGTCCCGCGAGCGTATCCAGTTGCTGCTCGACCAGAATATCGACGACCGCATCAACATCAGCGAGCCGCTGCGCGTGTACATGAAACGGGTGGAGATTCCACAGATCAGTGCGCTGCGCAGCCTGGTGAGCTAGGCGGCATAGGCGGTGAGCGAGGGTTCTGTGGCAGGCCGGCTTGTTGTGGTGAGCTGGCTTGCTGTGGTGAGCGGGCTTGCCCCGCGCTGGGCTGCGAAGC